>DATLLM010000221.1:0-2451 GCA_035537855.1 Chloroflexota bacterium
GGACCGGGACCGGGCCCCGGGCCCCGGTCCCGGTCCCTGGCATACTTCAAGCACCGCCGGGACGGAGCGCGCAGCCCCGCTCGAGCGAGCGGCGCCGCGGCGCCCGCCCGGGGGAGGGAGAGAGTGACCGTGACCGCGTTCCGGACGACCCTGCAGCAGCAGACCCGGCGCACCGCCGAGCGCGTCGTCGCCCCCCTGGCGAAGCTGGGCGTGACGCCCAACGGGCTGACCGCTTTCGGGCTGCTGCTCAACGCCGTCGCCGGACTGCTGCTGGCGGTCGGGGCCACCATCCCCGGCGCCCTGATGGTGCTCTTCGCCGGGTCCTTCGACATGCTGGACGGCGCCCTCGCCCGGGTGACCAACCGCAAGACCGCGTTCGGCGCCTTCTTCGACTCCACCATCGACCGCTACTCGGAAGCGATCGTCTTCCTCGGGCTGCAGATCGCTTTCGTGCGCGGCGCCATCGCCTCGGGCGGCGACTGGGTCTCCTGGGCCGGGGTCGTCCTCTGCTTCGTCGTCGCCGTCAACTCCCTGCTCGTCTCCTACACCCGGGCCCGCGCCGAGGGGCTGGTGCCCCGCGTCGACGCCGAGGTGGGCTGGCTGCAACGCCCCGAGCGGATCATCCTCCTCGGCGTCGGGCTCCTGCTGCCCTACCCGGCGCCGGTCGCGGTGCTCGTCGTGCTCGCCCTGTTTACCCTGGTCACGGTGGTGCAGCGCGTGCTCCACGTGCGCCACGAGACGGCCGGCCGGGCCGGGTAGGCGGCGGCGGTGGAGCACGGACCGGTGGAGGCGGAGCGCGCGGCGCCCCGGACGGCGGCGCTGACCCGGACGACCCGGGAGACGGACATCTCCCTGCGCCTCGATCTGGACGGCAGCGGCGTCGCCGACGTGGACAGCGGCGTCCCCTTCTTCGACCACATGCTCGATCAGCTGGCGCGCCACGCCCCGCTCGACCTCACCCTGCGCTGCACCGGCGACCTCCAGGTGGACACCCACCACACGGTCGAAGACTGCGCCCTGCTGCTCGGACAGGCCGTGCACGAGGCGCTCGGGGACCGGCGCGGCATCCGGCGCATGGCGGACGCCCGCGTGCCGATGGACGAGACCCTGGCCGAGGTGGCCCTCGATCTCAGCGGCCGGCCGTTCTGCCGCGCCGAGGTGGCGGAGGCCGGCTCGGCCGCGCTGCCGCCCTCGCTCGTCGCCCACTTCCTGGAGAGCCTGGCCACCGGGGCCCGCCTGACGCTGCACGTCCGCGTCCTCTACGGACGGGACGGGCACCACCAGGCGGAGGCCATCTTCAAGGCCCTCGCCCGGGCGCTGGGCGAGGCGGTGGCGCGCGATCCGCGCCGCGCCGGCGCCGTGCCCAGCACCAAAGGCACCCTCAGCGGGTAGGCCGTCCGGCCGTCAGGCGGGCGCGGCCCCCTGGGTGCCGACGTAGACGGAGTAGAGCGACTGGCTGCCGGCCATGAACAGCCGGTTGCGCTTGGGCCCGCCGAACGTGATGTTCCCCACCACCTCCGGGATGCGGATGCGCCCCAGCAGCCGCCCCTCGGGGCTCCAGACGGTCACCCCGCTGTAGCCGACGTTGCGCCCGGCGTTGCTCGACGCCCAGATGTTGCCGTTGACGTCCGCGCGGACGCCGTCCGGCCCGCACTTGATCCCGTCGACGACGCAGTCGGTGAAGGTGCGCATGTCGGACAGCCGGTTGTCGTTCGTCACGGCGAAGACGGCGATGTCGCCGCGGGCGCTGCTGACCACGTAGAGTCGGCGGTGGTCGGGCGAGAAGCAGAGCCCGTTGGGGTTGGGCACCTGCTCGGCGGTGGCGACCATGTCCACCCGGCCGCTGGGGTCCCAGCGGTAGACCTGGGTCGGCAACTGCTGGAGCGCGTGGCCCTGCTCCGGGGGCTGCCCGAGGCGGGGGTTGATCCGGCCCTGCGGGTTGCTCGGCCCCCCGGCGGCGTCCGGCTGCCCCTCGTAGAGCTGCCCGCCGTAGGGCGGGTCGGTGAACCAGACGCTGCCGTCGGGGTGGGCGACGGCGTCGTTCGGCGAGTTGAGGGGCTTGCCCTGGTAGGCGTCGGCCAGGACGGTGACCGCCCCGTCCAGCTCGTAGCGCACCACCCGCCGGGTGAGGTGCTCGCAGGCGATCTGCCGCCCCTGGTAGTCGAAGGTGTTGCCGTTGCTGTTGTTCGAGGGCTGGCGGAAGACGCTGACGTGGCCGTCGTCCTCCAGCCAGCGCAGCTGGCGGTCGTTGGGGATGTCGCTCCACAGCAGGTAGCGCCCCTGGGCGCACCAGGCCGGCCCCTCCGCCCACAGCACCCCCTTCCCCTGCACGGGGCCCGACCACAGACGCTGGATGGGCGTGTTGCCCTGGACGACGGCCACGTCAGCGTCTTCCGCCAGCCCTCGAACAACAGCAACGGCAACACCTTCGACTACCAGGGGCGGCAGATC
>DATLLM010000222.1:0-6318 GCA_035537855.1 Chloroflexota bacterium
GGGGCGGAGTCGGCGCTTCGGTCGCTCGCTCGCCCGTCGCCGTCCCCGCGACGCTGCGGCCGGCGTTGGGGCCGGCTTCCGGGCCCCCGCCGCAGGCGGCCGCGGCGAGGGGCAGGGCGGCCAGGATAGCCGCCAGGGCGCGCCGCCGGCGCAGGCTGACCGCGCCGGCGGTTGCGGTGGCGGGAGGTGTGGCGCTGTCGGGCATTTCAGTCAAGCAAACGGATGGTGACGGCGCACGGACTGCCGGCCGGGACGGTCCGGCGCCGGACCCGCCCCGCGGGGCGGGGACGAGGGCCTTGAAGCGCCGGGGCCTCCGGGAGCGCGCGCCGTCCCGCCTGCGCGACTACAGGCCGTACAGCTCGGCCGCGTTCTCGTAGAAGATGCGCCGCTTCAGAGCGTCCGGGACGTCCTTGAACGCGGCCAGCGGGTCGTCGAAGTCCCAGTGCGGGTAGTCGGACGAGAACATCAGGGTGCGGCCGGCGTCCATCATCTCCAGCAGCTGCAGGAACTGCGCGCTGGTCGGCGGCTCCTCGATCGGCTGCGAGGTCAACCGGAAGTGGTCCCGGATGTACTCGCTCGGCAGGCGCTCCAGCCAGGGCACCTCCTGGCGCAGCGACTTGTAGTTCCGGTCGAGGCGCCACATCACGTGCGGCAGCCAGCCGACGCCGCCCTCGGTCAGCACCACCTTGAGCCCGGGGTACTTGACGAACACCCCCTGGCAGACCAGGCTGACCACGTGGGCCATGAAGCCCTGGGGCAGGCAGGTGTGCCACTCGATGTACTTGCTCACCCAGCCGGCGGCCGTCGGCTGACCGGCGATGCTGCGTCCCTCGGCGCCCGGGTGGATGGCCACCGGCAGCCCCTGCCGTTCGGCGGCGGCGTAGATGGGGTGGTACTGCTTCGCCCCCAGCGGGGCGGTGGTCGCGCTGGCGAACATCACCTGCACGATGTGCGGGTGGCCGCCGCTGCGGTCGATCTCCCGGGCGGCCGCCTCGGGGTCCTGGGGGGCGACGAACATCGACCCCTTGAAGGCCCCGTCCGGATTGAACTCGCCCAGCCAGCTGCGGGTCAGCCAGTCGTTGTAGGCGGCGGCGATGGCGCTGGCGAAGTCCGCGTCCGGTAGGGCGCAGGCGCCCAGGATGCCGCCGCCGTTCAGCAGGACGTGCTTGACGTTGTAGCGCTCCATCAGCTGCGTGCGCAGCCACTGCGGGTCGCTCCCCGGCTCGCCGCCGCCCGGCGGGGTCACGTCCTTGCGGTACAGACCGACGGAGGTCTGGTAGCCGGACGAGGGACCGCCGAAGCCGCGGGCGCCGACGTAGCGGCGCCAGACCGGGTCCAGGTAGGGATGCAGCTCCCGGTAGTCCCGGATCGCCTGGTGGACGTCACAGTCGATGAGCTCGTAGCGCGTCTGCGCCTGCCGTTGGGCCTTCTTCCGATCCAGCGTCGCGACCATCGCGATCACTATAGCGAGCGGGCCCCCGTCTCCGGCGGGGCGCGCCCCGGTTTCGTCCGCCGCGGCGGTGTTATGCTGCCCCGGCCGCTCGCCCCGCTCGCTCATCCGGGGCCGGCGGCGGAAGGAGCGCCGGATGGAGCGCGTGCGCCTGGCCCTGGTGGGACTGGGGTCGATCGCCGTCGGGCAGTACCTCCCCCAGATCGCCGAGCTGCCGGACGCCGAGGTGGTCGCCGTCTGCGACGTGCGCCAGGACTGGGCCGCCGAGCAGGCGCGGCGCTTCGGCATCGCCCGCGTCTTCACCGACTTCGACGCCATGCTGGCCGACGCTCCCTTCGACGCCCTGGTCAACACTGCCTCCATCCCCGCCCACTTCCCGCTCAACCTCGCGGCCCTGCGCGCCGGCAAGCACGTCTACTCCCAGAAGCCGTTCGCCAGCACGGTGGAGGAGGCGACGGTCCTGATCGACGAGGCGGCGCGCCGGGGCCTGAAGATGTCCTGCTCGCCGATCCACCTCCTTCGCCCCGAGATCCAGGAGATGCGCCGTCTGGTGCAGGAGGGCGTGCTCGGGAAGGTCTCGCTCGTGCGCTGTCGCTCGTCCCACGGCGGCCCGGAGTACTTCCAGTACCGCGACGCCGACCCCACCTGGTTCTTCCAGGAGGGCGGTGGCCCCCTGCTGGACATGGGCGTCCACGGGCTGCATCAGGTGACCGGAATCCTCGGGCCGGCTCGCAGCGTATCCTGCCTCTCCGGGGTCTCCGAGAAGGTGCGCGTCGCCCGGTCCGGGGCCTTCGACGGCAGAGAGATCCGGCCGGAGGTCGACGACAACACCTTGATCATGCTGGATTTCGGCGAGGCCACGTTCGCGGTCGTGGACAGCTCCTACTGCGTCAAGGCCGCGCAGGGCCCGGGGCTGGAGATCTTCGGCAGCGCCGGGACGATCTCGGCGGCGCGCCGGGCGCGGGAGGACGAGCCCCCGTTCGAGCTCTACCGGGATGAGCCGGCCGCCGGCGTCCGCGGCTGGATGGCGCCCATCCTGCGCCTCCCCCGGGTCCGCCAGGCCGTCGGCGTCGTCGACCTGGTGGACGCCATCCGCACCGGCCGCCGCCCGGTCCTGACCCCGGAGCACGCCCGCCACGTGATCGAGATCATGAACACCTGCCTGCCGGCCGCCCGGGAGGGGCGCACTATCCCCCTCCGGACGACCTTCTGAGGCCCGGACGTGGACCGCCAACGCCCTCCCGCCGGCGGTGCCCGCCGGCTCGGCGTGGCCCTGCTCGGCGCCGGGCGCCTGGGCGCCGGCCACGCCCGCCTCCTCGCCGGACTGCCCTCGGTGCGCCTCGCCCTGATCGCCGACCCCCGCCCGGAGGTCGCCGTCCTCGGCGACCGTCTGGGAGCGCGGGTGGTCGCCGAGCCCGAGCGGGCGATCGAGGACGGCGAGGTGGAGGCGGTGGTGATCGTTACCCCCACCGCGACCCACGCCCCGCTGATCGCCGCCGCCGCCCGGGCCGGAAAGGCGGTGCTCTGCGAGAAGCCGGTGGCCCTCGACGTCCCCGGGACCGAGGCCGCCCTCGCCGCCGTGCGCGCCGCCGGGGTGCCCCTGCAGATCGGCTTTCAGCGCCGCTACGATCCGGGCTACGTCGAAGCCCGCCGACGCATCGCCGGCGGCGAAGTGGGCGCCGTCCACCTCTTCCGCGCGGTCAGCCACGACCCGTACCCGCCCGCGCCGGCGTACATCGCCGCCTGCGGCGGGCAGTTCCTGGACATGGCCATCCACGACATCGACCTGGCGCGCTTCCTGACCGGCGATGAGGTGGTCGAGGTCAGCGCCCTCGGCTCCGTGCTCGGGCCGTCCGGCGACTCGTTCCGGGCGGCCGGGGACTGGGACACCACCGTGCTCAACCTGCGCTTCGCCAGCGGCGCCCTGGGCTCGATCGTCAACTCCCGCCAGTCCGGCTACGGCTACGACATCCACACCGAGGTGCTCGGCGACCGGGGGGCGATCAAGGTGGGGTACGAGCGTCAGGTGCCGCTGACGCGCTACGACGCCTCGGGCGCCCACCACGACTACGTGCCCTACTTCCCCGAGCGGTTCGCCACCGCCTACGGCGCGGAGATCGAGGCCTTCGTCGACGCCGTGCTCGCCGGCCGCCCGGTCACGCCCACGGGAGAGGACGGCCTGGCGGCGCTCAAGGTGGCCATCGCCGCCACGTCGTCCGCCCGGGCCGGCGGGGCGACGACGACGGTCTGATCCGGTCCCCGCTCCGCCCCCGGCACTCGGGACTCGGGACTCGGGACTCGGGACTCGGGGCTTCGGACTTGGGACCTCGGGCCCCGTCCCTAGTCCAGTCCGAGGGCGCCGAGCGCGTCCCGTTCCACCACCCGGCGCAGCTCGTCCACCGGCACCGGCGGCAGCTTCGTCCCCTCCAGGATGTCGTTGACGTGCGGGATGGCGTCCATCGTCTCCTGGGGCGACGCCACCGGGAAGTCCGAGCCGAAGAGCAGCTTGTGCAGCACGCTCCACTCGGTCGCCAGGCGCAGGGAGGTGTAGTAGCTCCAGGGCCGGTAGTGCAGGGCGGACATGTCCGCCCAGACGTTGGGGTGCTTGCGGATCACGGCGATGGCGTCGATCTGCCAGGGGTGGGCCAGGTGGGCGAGGACGATTCGCAGCTCCGGGAAGCGGGTGGCCACCCGGTCCATGTGTCGCGGGTGGGCGTAGTCCAGGTCGGCGAAGCGCACCGGGCTGGTGCCCTGGTGGAAGAGGATCGGCAGGCCCAGCTCCTGCGCCCGGGCGTAGACCCGGAAGGCGTCTTCGCCCAGGGGGTCGAAGTTCTGGTAGTTCGGCCCCAGCTTGATTCCCCGCAGCCCGAGGTCGTTCCGGGAGCGGTCCATCTCCTCCAGGACCTTCGGATCGCGCGGGTGGACGCTCATGAACCCGATCAGCTTGTCCGGGTAGGCCCGCACGACGGCGGCCGTCTGGTCGTTCACGCCGGCCGCGTCGGCGAAGAGCACGGAGCCGGCGGCCGGCCCGCCGAAGGGGTGCGGGTCGCCCGGGGGCGGGGCGGCGATGTTGAAGACGCACGCCCGGTCGACCGGGGCCATCGCTTCCATGTACTCCTCCCAGGAGACCCAGGAGCGGTCGGCCTTGTCCGGGCGCATCGGCGCCCGGTCCGTGCCGGGCGCTCTCGGCTCTGGGGCGCTCGTCCCGGGCCGGCCCTGCGGCGTGTGGGTGTGCACGTCCACGATCATGGGGCGGCATTGTAGTCGCTCGGGACACGGTGCCGTACACTCTGAGCACCTCCACGTGCGCATCGCCGGTAGTGCGACGTTCCTGGTCGACCGCGCCCGGCGCCGCGCCGGGCGCGGTGTCGGCCTCGCTGTGGCCGGGGCGGTGGCCCTGGTCGGCGGCTTCGTCCTCAGCCAGCAGTTCCCGGACACGCTCGCCGGCGGCGCCGGCAACCTCGGCGTCTTCGTCGGCCTGGCCGCGGCCGTGCTCGGCGTCCAGCAGCTCCTCGCCGCGTCCCGCGACCGGCAGCTCAGCGTGGGCGAGGCGCCGGTCGTCAACCAGCTCAGCGCCCGCCTCAGCGACGACTACTACTACCTGCGTCGGGTCGACATCCCCCGGCGCAACGCCGAAGCCGACGGCATCCTGCTCGGCCCGGCGGGCGTCCTGGTGCTGGCCATCAGGGCCCTCGACGGGCGCTACGTGGTGCGGGGCAACGACTGGTTCGAGCTCCTGGAAGACGGCGGCGAGCGCCAGTGGAATCGCAGCCCCACCTGGGAGGTCGCCCGGCCGGTGCGCGCCCTGCAGCGGGCGATGCAGGAGCAGGGCATCCCCGCCGTGCCCATCCAGGGGGCGGTGGTGCTGAGTCGGGGCCAGCTGGAGCAGGCCTCCCGCCCGGGCGCCGCCGTCGTGCCCGTGGAGCGCATCGGCAGCTTCGTCGACTACCTGCGCCAGGGCCAGCCGGCCGACCCGGTGGCCATGCGCCGGCTGGCGGACTTCCTCGCGCCCTACGCCGGGGGGAACGCCCGCCGTCCGGGCGACACGCCGCCGCAGCCGGCCCCGACCGCGAGCGCCTGACCCCCGCCCCGGCGCCAGGCGCCGAGGACCGGCCGGCCGCCGGTCGTTGGAAGGGGCAGCCATGGCACTCTTCCTGCAGCGCATCAGACGGAGCGAGGCGACCGCGACGCCGGTGCCGCCCGCCCCCGGAGCGACGATGACTTCAGCGCACGCGCAGAACTACTCGCCGGCCGCGACCAGTCCGGTCGAGCTCGCCCTGCCCGAAGGCTGGGAGGTGGCCGAGTACGCCGGCAAGGGGGGCCGCCCGGCGTTCGCCGTCTACTCCGGCGGGCGCCGGATGGCCTCGGGGATGCCCTCCCTGCAGTCGGCTGCGCGCTGGGCGCGGCTGCTGGCCGCCTCTACGACCGTCCGTTGAGGACGTAGAGCCAGACCGTCAGGGCGGCGGCCAGCACGGTCGCCGCCAGCAGGCCGTAGCCGATCCGCCGCCACCGCCGCTGGCGCTGGCGGTGGAGCTCTTTCTGGGAGGGGGCGTAGAAGAAGGCGTTGGAGAAGTCGTCGCCGGCCCGACCGGTCTGGACCCGGGCGAGCCAGTACAACCCGAGCACGATCAGGGTCAGGGCGAGGGCGGCGTGCCAGGAGGTCAGGGTCGGCGCGCTGAGCGCGGGCCAGGTCAATGGCGGCATCCGTCTGTTCCCCTGATGAACGTATAATCCGGCCGCGATGGCCGCAACCGGGGTGACCGTGGTGGCGACCAGCGTCCCCGCGGTCGCGCCCCGGGCGGCAGTCCCCGCGCCCCGCTCCTCCAGCACCGACCGGACCGGCGGCGGGGCGGACGGCGCGCGTCGCC
>DATLLM010000223.1:0-3682 GCA_035537855.1 Chloroflexota bacterium
GAGCTACGCCGGGCGGTGCGAGACCGGGCCCGGACGAGGGGACGGGGCAGGCGAGCAGCCGGCGAGGGCCCGGCGCCCAGGCCGAGAGCCGGCCGGAGGGTCGCCCGGGGGGGCCGGAATCCCCGGCCCCGAGCGCGTCCCCGGCCGCGCGCCCGGCCGGCGGCGCCGACCTGGACGAGCTGGCCGAGCAGATGAACCGGATCCTCAGGGAGCAGGCCCGGCGCCGCGGGGTGCCCCTCTACTAGGGTCGGGGACGACGGCACCGGGCGCGGGGACGCGGGGGGAGTGCACGAGGCGGACGTGGAGCGAGGATGAAGGTCAAGCCGGTCCTGGACGAGTACGAGCTGCCCCGGATCGAGAGCATCAGCACCGTCGAGCACCGGGCGGTGGTGGAGCACCGCGTCCCCGGCGGGCTCGGCGGCGTGCTGCAAGACCTCGGCGCCGCCCCGATGCGGGTGGAGATCAGCGGCAGCCTGTACGGGGACGAGACGCGAGACGGCTTCCTCGACGCCATCCGAGCGCGCTTCCAGGAGGGCGCGCCCCTGACGTTCGCCGCCGACATCACCACCGCCAGCCAGGTACAGTACGTCGTGATCACCGACCTGCGCTGCCGAGAGGTGGCCGGTGACCCGAACGCCTTCCACTACCACCTGGTGCTCTGCGAGAGCCCGCCGCCGCCGCCGCCGCCCGACCCGCTGGCGGGGATCGAGACCGACTTGCTGGACGAGGCCGCCGCCATCGCGGGGGACATCGCCGGGGCCGCCTCTCTGCTGGACGCCCTGGGCAGCGTGCCGGACGTAGGGAACCCCGTCGCGCCGCTCGGCCGGTCGCTGGACGAGGTGCGTGGTCTGACCTCCGGGCTGGGCCAGGTGGGACAGCAGCTCAGCGACCTCTTCGGGAGCCGGGAGTAGACGATGACCCGGCGGCCTTCCTTCGCCCTCGCGGTCGGCGCCGTCGCCCCGGACGAGTGGCAGCGCGCCCTGGCGGCGCTGCGGATCGACCTGGACGCCGCGGGGCTGACCAACGCCTGCACCCTCACCGTCGCCGCCGGCCGGATGCCGGACGTCGCCGCCGGCGACGCGGTGGCGGTCGACCTGGGCTGGACGGACGACCTGACCACCGTGTTTACGGGCGTGGTGGACGCCGTCGAGCCCGGCCTCGACGAGGTGCGCCTGCACGCGCTCGACGGCGGGGCGGGTCTGCTGGCCTTGCGTCTCGATCAGGCTTACGAGCGGGTGTCGGCGGGCGACGTGGTGCGCGACCTGGCCGGGCGGGCCGGCGTCGGCGTCGGGGAGGTGGAGGACGGCGTGCGCTTCCCCTCCTACGTCGTGGACAGCCGGCGCAGCGCCGGGCAGCACGTGCGGTCACTGGCCCGGACGTGCGGCTTCGAGTCCTACTGCGACGCGGACAACGCCCTCGTCTTCCGGCGCTTCTCGCGCACCCTCGCCGACCACACCTTCGCCTACGGCGAGGACGTCCTGGGGGCGGCGCTGTTCCAGGCCGAGCCGGCGGTCGGCCAGGTGCAGGTCGACGGCGAGAGCCCCGCCGGGAGCGAGGGCGAGGACGCCTGGCACTGGCTGGCGAGCGACTGGAGCGGCTACCGCGGCCGGGCCGGCTCGGGCGGGGCGGCGCTCCTGGTGCGCGACGCCGCCCTGCGCACCCAGGCGGCGGCCCAGGCGGCGGCCGAGGCCCTGCTGGACGACCTGCGTGCGGCGGCCGTCTCCGGGAGCGTCACGGTGCCGGGAGCGCCCCAGGTCAGGCTCGGGGACGCCGTGGCCATCCGGGACGCCCCGGCCGGCGCGCTCGGGGCCCCCTTCCGCGTCCGCCGCGTGCGCCACCACCTGACGCGGGACGGGGGGCTGGTGACCCGCATCGACTTCACTACGCTGCCGGGAGCGGGAGGGGCGCCGTGAGCACGGTGGTGGACACCCTGCAGTGCATCATCCGCGACGAGCTGCGCCGGCTGCGTCTGCCGGAGCTGGCCGTGGTGACCGCCCTGCACGCCCACGAAGACCCCGGGGACAGGAACAACTACGCCTGCACCGTGCGCCTGCGCGACAGCGACCTCGAGCTCCGTTACGTGCCGCTGGCGACCGAGCGCATCGGCAGCGCCGCCGTCCCCAACGTGGGCGACCTCGTGCTCGTGCAGTTCCTGGGGGGCGACGTCAACGCCCCGGTGATCACCGGGCGCCTGTACAGCGAGGCCGCCCGGCCGCCGGTCTCCACGGCCGGGGAGCTGGTCTACGAATCGCCGGACGGGGAGGCCGCCGGCGTGCGCCGCGTCTTCCTCCGCTTCCCCAACGGGGCGACGCTCCTGATCGACGACGACAAGGCCGTCTACGAGAGCGGCCAGACGAAGCTGACCGTCAACCACGACGGGGACGTGCAGCTCGAGTCGGCCGGGAAGGTCCAGGTGCGGAGCAGCGCCGACACCACCATCGAGGCGCAGGGCGCCCTCTCGCTCCAGGCGACGCAAGACGTGACCATCAGCGGGCTGAACGTTTCGGTCAAGGCGCAGGCCGGAGCCACCCTGGAGGGGGGCGCGGCGGCGACGGTCAAGGGGGCGGCCGTGTCCATCAAGGGACTCACCGCCTTCTCCGCCGGCTAGGGCCAGGGAGGTGCGGACGTGCCGGGACTGTCGGTGAGCGTCGGCTGCGCGGTGATCCTGACCCCGGGGGCGGCCGGGCCCCCGGACAGCGGCGTGATCGCCGTCGTGCCCCAGGCGGCCGTGACCGCCGGGGGGGTGCCCCTGGCCGTCGCCGGCTCGATCTGCCAGATGGTGAACTCCCTCACCGGGGTGCCGTACCCCTTGCCCATCGGGCCGATCGGCAGCACGGGGGTCACCGTCGACGGCCAGGCCCTGGTACGGGTGGGCGACCGGATCCCCTCGGGGTCGGGGGTGCTGCTGATCGTCGGGCCACCGGCGGCCCCCTTCGTCGACGACGGCTGGCCCCCCTGATCCGGGTCCGGGAGCGAGACGCATGACCGATGCCTTCCTGGGGACCGACCTCCTCCTGTACCGGGGCACGACCGGGACGGAGGCGCAACGGGGTGAGCCGGACCTGCAGACGCGCCCCGGCCACACCCGGCCGGAGGGGGGCGGACCGTACCGCGACCTGGCGCCGGTGGCGGGGCGGGACAATCTGCGCCAGGCCCTGATCAATCGCCTCTCCACCCGGCGGGGCGAGCTGGCCGCGCTCGGCCACCCCACCTACGGCTCGCGCCTCTACACCCTGATCGGCCGGCCCCACACCGAGACGGCGCGTAACCTGGTCAAGCTGTTCGTGCTGGAGGCCCTGGCCGAGGAGCCGCGGATCGAGCGGCGCGTCCGGGTCGCCGTCACCGCAGACCCCCGGGACCGCACCCTGGCGCAGGTCGAGATCGAGGTCCGCCCGGCGGCCGGGGGCGAGGCGGTGCGGGCCCGGCTGGCGTTCTCCTTCGAGGGCCTATGATCACGCCACCTCAGCCCTACGAGGCCATCGTCGACGACCTGCTCACCGGCCTGACCGGGGGGCAGGTGCGCGAGGAGCACCGCTTCGAGCCGGGGCGCCTGAGCTACCCCCTCAATCGCCCGCTCGATGCGGCCCTGACGGCCTTCACCCGCGTCGCCGGTCTGAAAGACGGCCAGGCACGCCTGTTCCGCCTGGGCCGGGACTTCGAGCTGGCCGGGGAGGGGGCGGAC
>DATLLM010000224.1:0-3239 GCA_035537855.1 Chloroflexota bacterium
GGCCCGCTCCCCGGCGTCCGCGTCTGGCGCGGGCCGCCGCCGCGCTGACGGGCCCGTGCCCCGCCGCGGCCATCGCACGGCCGTCGTCCGCTCAGAGCCCACCGGCTACGCCGCTTCGACGAACGCGCCGCGCGTGACGAACGTGACGAAGAGGCCCGGGTCGCGGCCGCGGCCGCGGCCGCGGAGGGGGGCCTTGACGCCCTGGACGTTCCACAGGGGCGAATCCCGTATCCCCTGCTTCGGCGCGCGGAGGCCCAGCCACTCGGTCGAGGCCGGGGCGGCGGAGCGCGGCGAGCCCGAGCACGACCGCCGCCGGGGCCAGGAGCGACGGGAGGACGACCAGCCCGCGACGGAGCCAGCCGCACCAGGGCGGCAGCGGAGCCGCAGGCCCGGAGTCGCCCAGCGCGGGCACCGCCGCGCCCAGGAGGGCCCCGGTCACCAGGCCGGCGCCGGCGGCGAAGGCGAGGCACAGGGGCGCCAGGGCCAGCAGACCGAGCGCGCCGGGGATCGGCCCGGGCCGCTCCGTCGCGGCGAACGCGCTCCGACCGAGCGCCACAAGGGCGGCGAGCAGGCCCCCGCAGGTGACGACCAGCAGGGCCAGGAGCATCGCCCCCAGGACGCGGTGCAGGAACGGTTGCAGGGCCAGGAACCCGGCCGCGAGCCACCCCATCGTCCATCCCGTCGTCGGTCCGCTCAGCGATCCCATCACCAGGTGACCTCCCCGTGCGCTGCCGCCAGCGTCCGCCGGCCGATGCGCCAGGGAGTACCCAGGGACCGCCAGAAGCTGCCGTCCAGGAAGGAGGCCCGTGCGGGCCGCTCCTACGTGCGTCCGGCGGGCCGCCAGACGACCGCCCCGGCTTCGGGGGCGAACGGGCGCTGGCGGAGCCCGAGCACCGCCCGCACGTCGCCCTCGGCGGTCAGGGCGGGCACCCGGGGCCCGTTCGCGGAGGTGACGGAGGCCCGGCCCGCGCGGTCCCCGGAACGCCGCGGCGGGCCCGCTACCGCCGCAGCTGCCGCCGGACGACGTCCTCCCGCAGCACGAGCCCGAGCCCCGGCCCGGTCGGCGGGGTGATGTAGCCGTCCACGACCGTGATCGGCTCCTCGAACAGCTCGGCGTGCAGCGGGCCGACGTTGAACTCCTGGATCATGAAGTTGGGCGAGCAGGTGTCCAGCTGGACGGCCGCCGCCGCGCCGATCGGCCCGACGTACATGTGCGGCGCGATCAGCGCGTGGTGGGCCTCGGCGAGGGCCGCGATCTTCTTCGCCTCCAGGATCCCGCCGCACTGGCCGACGTCGACCTGGACGATCCCGGCGGCCTGCTTCTCGAGCAGCGCCGCGAACTCGTACTTGGTGGCCAGCCGCTCGCCCGCGGCGATCGGGATGCTCGTCTGCGCCGCGACGCGGGCCATCTCCTCGGGCCGCTCCGGGGGCACCGGCTCCTCGAACCACATCGGGAAGTACTCCTCGAACACCTTCGCCGCCCGGATGGCGCCCGCCGTGCTGAACTGGCCGTGCGTGCCGATGCCGACCTCGAGCTCGTCGCCGACGGCGTCGCGCACGTGCCGGAAGATGCCGGCCGCGCGCCGCAGCTCCTTCAGCGGGATGTCGCGCGGGAGCGGGAAGACCGGGAAGGGGTCGAGCTTGCAGGCCGTGAAGCCCGCGGCCACCAGCCGCCGGGCGACGTCGCCGGCCTTCGACGGGTCCTCTCGGACGCCCGCCGACGGCATGTAGGCGTAGGCGCGCAGCCGGTCGTGGTACCGGCCACCGAGCAGGTTGTAGATCGGCTGATTGGTCGCCTTGCCCACGAGGTCCCAGAGCGCCATCTCGATCGCCGAGATGGCCGGCGTGCGGTCCATGCCCGGGTGGCGGTAGTCGTGCGGCGTCGCGAACATCCGGTGCCAGATGCGCTCGATGTCGAACGGGCTCTGGCCGACCACGAACTGCTCGGCCAGGTGCCGTACGAGGGCGATCTGGGGCGTCAGGTCGGTGACGCCACCGCTGACCCGTTCGCCCAGGCCAACGAGCCCCGCGTCCGTGAGCAGCTTGATGAAGAGGAACGCGCGCCCGCCCGGGTACGCGCCCTCAGGGGTGGGGAGGTTGTCGAGCACGAGCGTCTCGATGCCGGTGACCTTCACGTCCGTCTCCCTCGCCGGCCGGCGATGCGCGCCCCGCGACGACCGCGGGCGGCGGGAGGGAGTCTACACACGTCCCCGCCGGGCGCGCCGGCGGCCGGCCGCGGCCCCGCCCGGTTGTCTGTCGCGTCGCGGCGCAGTACCGTGCGGGCAGAGGAGGGCCCCCACGATGACGCCACCCGTCACCCGCCGAACCGCCGCGGCCGCGCTCGGGGCGGGCCTCGCGGCCGGCCTCGCCGCCGCCTGCGCCGCGCCCGGGAGCCAGCCCGCCGAGGGACCCGCCGCCGCCGGGGCGGCCCCCGTCACGATCCAGTTCGCCCACTGGGGCACCCCGGACTACTACGATCGCAACCGCCAGCGCGCCGACGACTTCGAGCAGCAGTACCCCCGCATCAAGGTCGACGTCCTCCACATGCAGGACGCCTTCCAGGAGAAGATCCTGGCCATGTTCGTCGCCGGCACCCCGCCGGACACGCACGTCCTGGACATGCCGAAGGTCCAGGCCTACGCCCGGCGCGACGTCGTCCTCCCCCTCACGCCCTTCATGCGCGAGGACAAGGCCTTCAAGGCCGACCTGCTCCACAAGAAGGCCGTCGAGATCATGAGCAACCCCAAGGGGGAGCTCCTGGGCATGCCCTCCGGCGGCAGCCCCAACCTCTTCTACTACAACCGCGACCTGTTCAAGGGGGCCGGCCTCGCCACCCCCTACGAGCTCTTCCAGCAGAACCGCTGGACCTGGGCCGCGTTCCTCGACGCCGCCCGCGCCCTGACCAAGGGCGGCCCCGGCGGCTGGCAGGTCGCCGGGGCCAGCACCGGCCTGCACCGTCTGTGGATGAACGCCAACGGGGCCGAGGAGTTCGACGACTACCGCGCCCCCAAGCGGAACCTCTACGACGTCCCGCAGAACGTCGAGACGCTGCAATACCTCACCGACCTCCGCCACAAGCACAAGGCCACCCCCGCCAACTTCTCCCGGGAGGTCGGCATGGACGACACGAAGGCGTTCGTTGAGGGGCGCGTGGCCATGATGGCCCGCTGGACCTCCGGCATCGGCCAGTTCAAGGACATCACCGGCTTCACCTGGGGGATGGTCCCCTACCCCAAGGG
>DATLLM010000225.1:0-10749 GCA_035537855.1 Chloroflexota bacterium
CCCCGGCGCCGGGGCGGCCGCGTCGGCGTCGGCCGGCGCCGGGGTGGCCTCAGCCGGCGGGGGGGCGCCGCCGGGCGCGCCGATGCCGGCGCAGGCGGCCGTCGAGGCGGCGGCGCTCAGGGAGGCACCGATTGTGAGGACGAGTCGCCGGGTGAGCACGGGCCTGGCTTTCCCCCCCGGCCAGCGCTGCACGGGCCGCCGGATCAGTGGATACTAGCAGGTTGCCCCCACCGTACCGAACGGCCCGGCGGGGCCGGCGGTGGGGGGCCCGAACGGCCCGCCCGGAGGCCCCCCGGCGGGGGCGCTCTGCCAGGAGCGGGGGGGGCGAAACCACTTGATCGAGGTGGTATACTTGGCACATCGCTGACCAGCAATGGTGATCGGCGAGGCGTGACGGAACGCCGGGTCCCGGGGCCGGCGTCGTGTGTCGCGCAGGAATGTCCCTGCCACTTAGGAGATCGAGCACTGACCTACCAGGACCGCACCATTATTTGCTCCGACTGCGGGAAGCCGTTTGTCTTCACCGCCGGCGAGCAGCAGTTCTTCGCGGAGAAGGGCTTCGGCACTGGCCCGAAGCGCTGTCCGCAGTGCCGGGCCGCGCGCCGGGCCGAGCGCGAAGGCACCACCATGGGGGGCCCCGGTGGGCCGCGTCCCGGTGGGTTCGCTCCCGGTCCCCGACCGGGCGGTCCGGCCGGACCGGGCTACGCGCCGCGTCCGGGGGCGCCGGGCGGCGCCGGCCCCGGGGCGCCGGGCGCTCCGGGGGCGCCGGGGGTCGGGCCGCGTGGCCCGTACGTGCCGCGTCCCGGTGGGACCGCGGGACCGTACACGCCGCGTCCGGGCGGACCGGGCGCCGGTGGCTTCGGGCCGCGCCCGCCGATGGGTGCGACGCCGCCCCTCATGCGGGGGCGGGGCGGTCCCCGGCTGGTCGTGCCCGTCGAGGAGCCGTACCGGATCAACCACCGCATCCGCGTGCCCGAGGTCCGGGTGATCGTGGAGAACGAGGAAGGCGAGGAGCAGAACCTGGGCGTGATGGCGACGCCCCAGGCCATGCGGATGGCCGAAGAGCGCGACCTCGACCTGGTCGAAGTCGCTCCCCAGGCGCAGCCTCCCGTCTGCAAGATCATGGACTACGGTCGCTTCAAGTACTCCGTGGAGCGCAAGGCCAGGGAGGCGAAGCGGGCGGGTCAGGCCGGCCGGGCGGCGTCCGAGATGAAGGACGTGCAGCTCTCGCCGCGCATCGACGACCACGACCGGCAGTTCAAGGTGGAGCGGGCCCGGGGCTTCCTCTCTGAGGGGCACCCGGTGCGGATGGTGGTGCGCTTCCTCGGCCGCGACATGCGTCATCCCGAGGTGGGGATGAAGGCCCTCCAGGAGGCTCTGGAGGAGCTGGGCAAGATGCTGCCGATCACCGTCGACCAGCAGCCGCGGATGGAGGGGCGCCAGCTCTTCGCGCTCGTCCGTCTGGCCAAGGGCGCCAAGCTGCCCTCGGAGCGCGCCAACGGCGCCGCCCGCGCCGAAGCCGCCGGCCCCGAGGACGCCACCGCTCCCGAGGCCCCGGCGGCCGCCGCGGCTCCCGTCGCTTCGGCGGCCCCGGCCGCTCCCGTCGCCCCGCCGGCTGAGCCCGCCGTTCCCGCTCCGGCCGGCGACACACCGGCCACCGAGTCGGAGACGCCGGCAGCCGCCGGGACTGCGGAGGCGGCGGAGACGCCGGTGCCGCTGGCCGAGCCGGTCAGGGCCGCTTCCTGACCGGCAGCCGCGCACCGTCTTCAACCGACGGCCGGCTCGCCGAATCGTCGACCACCGCTTCCGGCCCCAGCGATCCGCCCCCCGGGGTGGCGCTGGGGCCTTTGCGTGGCGTCTACCGCGTCCCCAGCTACGCCGCCGGCGGCGCTCCCGGCCGTTCCCGGTCCGGGCGGCGTCCGCCCCGCCGCCGGCGCCGTCGCCGGCTCCCCCTCCTGCTGCTCGTCCTCGCCGCCGCCGCGGCCGCCGGCGGCGCCTTCCTGTGGCGCGTCTCGGCGGGCGATCCCGTCTGGTGGCTCACGCACGCCACGCCACCGGCCATCGCCGCGGCGCCGCCCCAGGGGCCGGTACGGGGGACGGTCGGCGTGCGGGTGGACGTCGGCCCCGTGGGGCGCGCCGCCCTCGTCGCCGGCACCGTCGACGGGGCACCCCTGCCCCTGCCCGCGGCGCCTGCGCGTGGCGGCGCCGCGCCGGCCGTCGATCTGGCGATCGACACGGCCGCCCTGCCGGACGGACGCCACGTCCTGCGCCTCGAAGCGGTCGACCGCTCGCTGCGCCGCAATCGGGTGGTGCAGGAGGTGACGCTGACCTCGGACAACACGGCTCCCGTCCTGACCCTCGACGGCGGCGGCGGCCCGCTCCGGGCCGGACGGCCCCGGCTCGTCCGCTGGGGCGCGAACGAGCCGGCCGACCTTGACGCCTCCTGGGGCGACGCCGGCCTCCCCGGGGTGCCGGACGGGACGGCCGCCGGCGGGCGATTCCTCTCCTTCCTCGCCGTCCCCGTCGACGCCGGTCCGGGCGCGGCGGCGCTCCGCCTGAGCGGCCGGGACGCCGCCGGGAACGCCGCCGAGCAGACGGTCACCCTGGCGGTCGAGCCGAACGCCCTGCCCCGGCAGGCCCTGGTCGTGCCGCCGGCGCTCGCCCCGCTGGCCACCGGACCGGTGGCACAGGAGGAGGCGGCCCGGGTCACCGCCGTGACCTCACCGGTGACACCGGAGCGGCAGTGGACGGGCGCCTTCCGGCTGCCCCTGCCGGGCCAACCGCAGCGCACCACCGACTTCGGCGACCGGCGGGACTACGCGGACGGGTACGTCGTCTACCACGCCGGGTACGACCTGGCCGCCCCGGCCGGGGCGGTGGCGAGCGCCGCGGCCGGCGGTACGGTCGTCCTCGTCGACGCGCTGCCCCAGCGAGGCAACGCCGTGATCCTGGACCACGGTTGGGGCATCTACACCGTCTACGGCCACCTCCAGTCGACGGACGTGCGGCCCGGACAGCGCGTCGCCGCCGGCGACACCGTCGGTCGGGTCGGCAGCACCGGCCTCTCCACCGGCCCGCACCTGCACTGGGAGGTCCGCGTGCGCGGTCTGCCGGTCGACCCGGGGGCGTGGATCGACCTGAGCGGCGCCCTCGAGGGCTGAGCCGCGGTTCAGGCCTCGAGCACCTCGCCGCCGCAGACGGTGTAGCGCGCGACGAGCCGGCGAGTCGCCAGCTCGGACGTGCGGTACGAATCGGTCAGGGGGAAGCTGCCCTCTTCGACGGCCAGCACGGCGACGTCGCCGGCCAGTCCGGGGCGCAGGGAGCCGATGCGGTCGTCCCACCCGATCGCCCGCGCCGGCGCCACCGTGCTGGCGGCGACGGCCGCCTCGAGGCTCATGCCCAGGTGCATCAGGCGGGACATGGTCGCCGGCATGTCGATGGAGATGGGCGCCTTGATGCTGCTGGTGTGGACGTCGGTGGAGATGGTGTCCGGCCAGAAGCCCTGCTCCGCGAGCTGGCGGGCGACCGTCCAGGAGAACGACCCGCTGCCGTGGCCGACGTCGAAGAGGACGCCGCGCTGGCGGGCGTCGAGCACAGCCGGCTTGACGACGCCACGGTGGTCGGTCAGGCGCGTCACCGGCTGCCCCTTCAGGCAGTGGGTGACCATGTCCCCGGCCCGCAGAATCTCCAGCCCCTGCTCGAGCGCCGGCGGGGGGTCGCCGACGTGCATGATCACCGGCAGCCCGGCCGCGCCGGCGGCGGCGACGGCCATCCACACCGGCTGGGCGGTGTTGTCCTCGCCGAAGGCGTTGCGGCTGCCACGCACCTTGACGCCCACCACCAGGTCCTCGTTCTCCCGGGCGCAGTTGTAGGCGGCGTTGCTGTCCACGAAGCGCCCGTAGCCGCACTCCGGCATCGCCACCAGGCCGATGACCGAGATGTTGACGAAGGCCAGCACGCGACAGCGAGACGGCTCGACCACGTAGCGCCGGAACCCGGCGAACGTCGCCGCGCCGACGCTGCCGCAATCCACCATGGTGGTGGTGCCCGTGACCGCCGCCAGGGGGTCCGGATCGACGGAGAGCGAGGTGCAGCCGGGGTACACGTGGGCGTGGAGGTCGATCAGCCCGGGCGTCACCAGCAGGCCGGTGGCGTCCACGGTGCGCGTCGCGCGCACGTCGAGGGCCGCCCCGACGGCGGCCACTTTGCCGTCGCGGATGGCCACGTCCGCCTTCCCGTGGTGCTCCGTCCCGGGATCGAGCACCGTGCCCCCGCTGATCAACAGATCGACCGCCGCGCCTCGTTCCATGGCCGGGGACTCTACCAGCCGCGCCCGGCGTGCCGGGCGCGGCGCCGGCCGGGGGCCCGCGGGAGGCGGTTGGGGTCCGACTGCTAGACTCGCAGCAGTGGGCAGTGAGGGAGACGCCGCGCCGCCTGAGGCCGCTTCCGCTCCCGGAGCGCCACCGGCGTCCCCGGACGAGCAGTGGGTCTTCGTCTGCGAATCGTCGAGCTGCCAGTACGACGGCTCATCCCGGACGCGGGCGGCCCTGACCCGGACGGTGGCCGAGCAGGGCCTGGGCAACGTGCGCGTCGTGCGCAGCGGCTGCCTCGGCCTCTGCGGCGCCGGCCCGGCGGCGGTGACCTACCCCGCCGGCGACGTCTACCTCCGCGTCCAGCCGGAGGACGCCGCCGAGATGGCCGGCGCCGTCTCCGCGGGCGGCGGCCTGGCGCGCCGCATCGTGCGCGCCCCGCAGTGGTACCGCGACCGGATCGTCGCCCGCCTGGACTACCTGATCCAGTACCTCCGGCGGCACCCGGCGTCGTCCTGACCGGCCGTTCCGGGGGAGGACTCAGAGGCCGTCGGCCCAGTCCGGGTAGTCGAGGGTGCAGCCACCGATCCCGGCGGCGACCGCCTGGCGCAGGATCTCCGGCGAGCGCACGCCCCAGGCCCAGACGCGCAGCCCGGCGGCCTGCGCCGCCTTCAGGGACTCCGCCGTGACCTCGTCCGCGCGCGGCGCGATCTCGCTCGCCCGGACGGCCAGGGCCGTCTCGACGGCCGCCGCGTCGAACGGGGGGCGGGCGAGGTAGGCCGTCTGCGCTTCCGGCGCGGCGACCCGAACGGCCTCGATCGCTTCCGGCTGGAACGAGGTGAACACGACCGTCTCCATCAGGCGCCGGGCGCGCACCAGGCGCAGCGTAGCCGCCTCGACGCCGCGGGCTTTGATCTCCAGGCGGAAGGTGGTGCGCCCGCCGTAGCGGTCGAGAAAGTCTTCCAGGCGGGGGACGCGCTGCACGCCGAAGTCGTGCCCGCCGTCGCGGAAGCGGGCGCCGGCGTCCAGGCGGGAGAGGGCCGGCCAGTCCAGGTCGGCGACGGCCCCCCGGCCGTCGGTCGTGCGGTCGACGGTGGCGTCGTGGACGAGGACGAGCACGCCGTCGCGGGTCGCCCGGATGTCCGTCTCGACGCCGTCGACGCCCATCGCCAGCCCCGCGTCGAACGCGGCGAAGGTGTTCTCCGGGGCGTGTCCGGCGGCGCCCCGGTGACCGATGACCCTGATCGAGCGGGCCATCAGCGGTCCGTCCCCGCCGGCCCGGGGCGGTCCCCGCCGGGCCCGCCGGGCCGGTCGCCGCCGGGCCCGTCCGGGCCATCGCCCGGGGCGTCCGCTTCGCCCTCGTCCTCGCGCCGCTGCGTGTTGCGCCGGCGGAGGAAGTCCTCCAGCTCGCGCACCACTTCTTGAGGATCGACGTTCAGGGGCGGCCCGGAGTCGGCCGCCTCGCCCGCCGCCTCCTCCTCCAGCTCCTGCTGGCGGCGCAGCTCGCCCGGAGCCAGCGGCGCGGACTCGGCGTCGAACCGGCTCTCCAGCCGGCGCACGTGGTCGCGGAACTCGGCGTCCGAGCGCTCCTCGATCGCGGCCGACACCTGCCGGGTGAGCGCGGCCGCGGCCTCGGCCAGCGGCTTGAGGTCCACGCCGAGCTGGAAGAGCGCGACGAAGCGCCGCAGCAGGGCGAGGGAGAGGTTGGCGTTGGGGATGGTCAGGTACGCGGGGCCGTTGCTGAACAGGCTGGCGCTGGCGATCCCCGCCTCGCGGCAGGCTTCGATGGCCGCCGACTGCATGCTGGACGGGCCCTGGTAGGCGGAGAAGTTGATGCCCAGCGCGTCCATCCGGGCGCTCAGCCGGGACTCCGTGGCCCAGCCGGTGACCATCGGCTCGCGGGTGTGGGGCACGTCCGCGAAGGAGGCGCCGAAGAACGCGGACTGGCGCACGCCGCAGCGCTGGGCGAAGGCCACCAGCTCGCGGCTGTAGGAGCGCCAGCGCATCCGCGGCTCGTGCGCCAGGAAGAACACGAGGCTTCGCCGGCGCGGGGCCGCCGCCGCCGCTCCGGCCGCCTCGTCCTCATCGTCCCCGCCCGGCCGCGCTCGCGGCGCGTCGGCCGCGGGCTCCACGGGCACGTCGCGGGCGACCCAGAACTCGGCCTGCGGCCAGATCAGGATGCGGTCCCGCGGGGGCACGACGCGGGAGACCGGGCGCAGCTCGACGAAGTCGTAGTACTCGTCGCCGTCCCAGGTAGCCAGCGGCGTGGCGTTGAGCGATTCGATCAGGAAGCGCACCGCGCCGCTGGCCCCGAGCGCGGCGTCCGGCCAGCCCATAAAGGCGCCGACCAGGATCGGATCGTTCAGCCCCAGGTCCTCGGGAACCAGGCTGTAGGTGATCGCCATGAGTGGGCATGGTATCAACCACGGCCGGCGGGGGCGCCGCCGGCGCCGGGACGGGCGGACGGGGGGACGGGCGTTACCCGGCGCCGGCCAGGCGCCCGGTCAGGCGCAGCAGCGTCTCCTGCACCAGAATCTCGTGGTCGAGGCTGCGGTCCGGGGCGCGCTCGCCCTTGATCGCCGGCAGGAACGCCTCCAGCTCGAGCTCGTAGGTGCGCTGGCGGGACATCCCGGACAGGGGCACCGTCTGCACGCCGGCGGCGAAGCCACCGGCGGCCGCTTCCAGGCAGAGCCGGATCTGGGTCGAGGGCTCCATCG
Organism: Chloroflexota bacterium; assembly: GCA_035537855.1. Lineage (GTDB taxonomy): Bacteria > Chloroflexota > UBA11872 > UBA12225 > UBA12225 > DATLLM01. Next base: position 7,028 of record DATLLM010000225.1, read on the forward strand.
GGTCCATGATGGCGCTGCCCTTGCTGCCGTAGACCTCGAAGCGGCGGGCCATCGGCCGGGCCTCCATGGCGGCGATGTCCACCGTCGCCAGCGCCCGCCCGAACTCCAGCACCCCGAGGGTGTTGTCGGCGAAGGACGGCACCGTCGGGGTGGCGTCGTTGCGCAGGTACGAGGTCACCCGGTTGGGGCGCTCGTCGCCCAGCAGCCACAGGATCTGGTCGAGCATGTGCCCCGCCAGATCGAAGAGGATCCCCCCGGGGTGCGCGGCGATGACCTCGCGGGCGTCGATCGACAGGGCGGTCGACATGTGCGCTCGCACGCCGAAGACGTCGCCCAGCAGGCCGCCGCGGGACCACTCGGCGAGGCGCTGAAAGCCGTCCTGGTAGCGGAACATGTAGCCCATCTGGATGAGCAGGTTCTGCCTCCGGGCGGCCGCGGCGACCTCCTGGAAGGCCTCCCAATCGTCCCCCGCGGGCTTGTCGTACCAGATGTGCTTTCCGGCCAGCAGGGACTCCCGGGCCATCGGCAGGCTGTTCGCGTTCAGGCCCTCGACGGCGACGGCGACGATGCCCGAATCGCCGAGCATCTGCTCGGCCGAGTCGTAGAAGCGCAGGCCGGCGAACGCGCGCTCCTGCTCCGCCCGCGCCCGCACCGCCGGGTCCGGCTCGTAGACGCCGGTCAGCTCCACCTCCGGGTTCGTGCGCATGGCCTGCGCCTTCCCTCCGGCGTGTCCGTGCTGGGTTCCGTACTGCGCCATGCGGATGGTCATCGCTGCTCGCTGCGCCTCCTCGAGCCTGGTGGCTCTGAGCGTCCATCCGGCGGCCGGCCGGGCTGGCGCCTCACGCGGCGGATGATACCCTCAACGCCGTGTCCGCAGGGGGAACGGGGACGGCCGCGCCGGACGCCGCCGCGGGGTACGAGATCGAGACGGACGTGCTCGTGGTCGGCGGGGGCACGGGCGGCTGCGCCGCGGCCCTGGCCGCCGCCTCGCTCGGCCGGCGCGTCGTCCTGACCGAGGAGACGGACTGGCTCGGCGGCCAGCTCACCGCCCAGGCCGTACCGCCGGACGAGCACCGCTGGATCGAGTCCTTCGGCTGCACCCGGCGCTACCGGGCCTACCGGGACGGGGTGCGGGCCTACTACCGCCGGGCCTTCCCGCTCACGCCGGAGGCGCGGGCGCTGCCCCACCTCAACCCCGGGCTCGGCGGCGTCTCCCGGCTGTGTCACGAGTTCCGGGTCGGCGTCGCCGTCCTGGACGAGATGCTGGCCTTCGACCGCAGCCGCGGGCGGATCGACGTGCGCCTGCGTACGGTCGCCGCCGGCGCGGAGGTCGCGGGCGACCGGGTGCGCGCCGTGCGCCTGCGCTCGCTGGAGACCGGCCGGGAGACGATCGTCAGGGCGGCCTACGTGCTCGACGCGACCGAGCTCGGAGACCTGCTGCCCATGACCGGGACGGAGTACGTCAGCGGGGCGGAGAGTCAGGCGGAGACGGGCGAGCCGCACGCCGTCGCCGGCCCGGCCCAGCCGGACAACGTGCAGGGCCTGACCTGGTGCTTCGCCGTCGCCTGGGACCCCACCCCGGGGGCCGACCACACGGGGCCCCGCCCGGCGACGTACGAGCGCTGGCGGGACTACGTTCCGGCCTTCCGCGCCGGCCAGCACCCCTGGCCGGGCCGCATGCTGGACTGGACGCACAGCCACCCCATCACCCTCGAGGCCCGACCGCGGGTGCTGTTCCCGGAGGAGGAGAGGACTCCCGGACAGTCGCTCTGGCGCTACCGCCGGATCATCACCCGCGAGCACTTCCCGGCGCACCTGGCGCCGCACGAGGCCACGCTGGTCAACTGGCCGCAGAACGACTACTTCGAGGGCAACATCATCGACGCCCCTCCGGAGGCGGCGGCGCGCTACCTGGAAGAGGGCCGGCAGATGGCGTTCAGCCTGCTCTACTGGCTCCAGACGGCCGCGCCGCGCCCGGACGGCGGCGCCGGCTACCCGGGCCTCTACCTGCGCCCGGACCTGACCGGCACGGAGGACGGGCTGGCCAAGTATCCCTACGTGCGCGAGAGCCGGCGGATCAGGGCCCGGTTCACGGTGACCGAGGAGCACGTCGGCGCGGCCGCCCGGGGGATCGGGCGCGGCCGGCCGGGCGAGGGCGAGCCGTTCGCGGACAGCGTCGGCGTCGGCTGCTACCGGATCGATCTGCACCCCTCGACGGGCGGCGACAACTACATCGACGTCGACTCCCTGCCGTTCCGTATCCCCCTCGGCGCCCTCCTGCCGGTGCGCCTGCGCAACCTCCTGCCGGCGGCGAAGAACCTGGGAGTGACGCACATCACCAACGGCTGCTACCGCCTGCACCCGGTGGAGTGGAACATCGGCGAGGCGGCCGGGCTGCTCGCGGCCCACTGCCTCGAGCGCGGCCTCGAGCCGCACCAAGTGCGGGAGGACGAGACGCTGCTGAAGGACTTCCAGGCCCTGGCCGTGCGACAGGGCTTCGAGCTGGAGTGGCCCCGCACCCACGCCGTGTAGCCGCCGTGGACGCCCCCGAGACGCCGCCCCCGAGTCGCCCGGCCCGCCGCGAGCCGGGGCAAGCAGGAGAGCACCGCCCGTGAGCGAGGCGCCGCAGATCATCGACACGCACGTCCACGTCTGGCCCCTGGACGACCGGCCGGGCCACCGGCCGGCGGCCGACGCCAAGGTCCGGGCGCCGGCCGCCGCCGCCCCGGTGGAGTGGCTGCTCGAGGACATGGAGGAGTTCGGCATCGCCGGCTGCGTCCTCGTCCAGAGCAGCGCTTTCGGCTGGGACAACACCTACATGGTGGAGTGCCTCGAACGCTATCCCGGGAAGTTCAAGGCCATCGGGCTGGTCGATCCGCTCGGGGCGGACAACGCCCGTGACCTGGAGGCCTGGATGGCCCGGGGCCTCTCCGGCTTCCGCCTGCACCCTCTGTACTACCCGGACGAGCCGTCCTGGATCGACGCGCCGCAGAACGACGCCCTCTGGCGGGCCGCGGCGTCGACCGGGGCGATCCTGCAGTTCCACCTGTGGCCGAAGCACGCCCCGGCGCTGGCGCGGATGATCGAGCGCCACCCGGACGTGCGCGTCGTCGTCGACCACATCGGCAAGCCGGACGTGACCGAGGCGCCCCCGTACGCCTCGTTCGAGCCGGTGCTGCGCCTGGCGGACTACCCCCTGACCTGGGTCAAGATCGGCGACTACCAGATCGCCTCCCGCCAGCAGTTCCCCTGGCCGGACACCTTCCCCTTCGTCTCCCGGCTGCGCGACCGGTTCGGCGCCGGGCGCATGCTGTGGGGCACCGGCTACCCGCGCGGCGCCCGCCTCGTCCCGCTGGCGCAGGCCCTGCGCTACGTCCAGCAGGAGCTCCCCCTGAGCGCAGACGACCGCCGGCGCATCCTGGGGGAGACGCCGGCGGCCCTGTTCGGGCTGGGCTAAAGACGCACCCTCCGGCGCGAGCCCTCAGGCGCTCAACACCGCCGCCAGCCGGGCGGCGACCGCCTCGTCCTCGCCCGGCATCAGGGTCATCGGGTTGAAGATCAGGTGCTCGCCCTGGCGCAGGGGCGAGATCGCCGGGGCGCCGGACAGGAGGGCCCCGGCCAGGGCCTCGACGGCGGCGGCGCCGCCGTCGGGGGTGAGCACGGCTTTGGGCACCAGCGGCGGTCGGCCGTACCCCGGATGGTCGGCGATCACCCGGGCGGCG
>DATLLM010000226.1:0-7388 GCA_035537855.1 Chloroflexota bacterium
CAGGTGGCGGCGGGTCTCCCGCTCCAGGGCCGCCGCCTGCGCTCGGGTGAGCCGCGCCGCCAACCACCCCCAGTGGAAGGCCACCGCGTCCCCGGCGGCCAGCTCGGGCCCGGCGGCGTAGCCGTCCAGGGCGCGGACGAGCGTGCGCGGCGCCGGCTCCTCCAGCACCAGCTTCCCTCCGCGCCATGTCAGGGGGCGCGCCGCGACCACCGCCTGCTGCGGCGTCGCGCTCAGCACGGTGCCCCAGCCGATCCGGCACTCCTCCAGGGTGGCTAACCCGGCCGGGAGCGTCCCCGTGCGCAGGTAGGTCTGGAAGACGTGGAAGGTGTGGTGCGGGCGGGCCCCGGCCGGCACCGCCCCCAGCAGCTGCGCCAGCGCCCGAGGGGCAACCCGGCCCCGGAACCGCTCCTCCAGCGACCGGTAGAAGGCCGGCAGGTCGGTGCGGTCGAGCAGCCCGTTGCCCACCCAGTAGGCCTCGACGACGCGCCGGTCGAGGGGGTCGGCGATCCCGTTGGCGCCGGCGATCAGGCGCAGGTACGGCATCGCCCCCTCGAACTTGTGGAGGAGGCGCGCCAGGCCGGCGTCGGCCTCCTGGGCGACCCAGTAGTCGCGCAGCTCGCGCTCGTCCGGCCCGCCGCAGTAGCCCAGCCGGTTGGGCATCAGGGAGAAGCCGAGGGAGAAGAGGCGCCCGTCCGCTTCGCGTTGGGGCGCCGGTGGGGGCATCGCGGGGCCGCGCGGGTCAGCCAGCACGGGCGTACTCCTTCCTCGCGCCGGGCGCTGGAGGCGCCACCGCGGCGGCCCGCCAGAGGGCCAGGACCACCACGGCGGCCCCGGCGGCGAGCAGGGCCCCGCCGAGGGCCTGGCCGGGCGACCAGCGGTGCGTGACGAACACGGCGTCCAGCAGCGCGGTGATCGGCGCGCCCAGGGTCAGCACGCCGGCCACGACGGCGCCCGGGGCCCGGCGCAGGGCGTGGTACCAGGTGAGGACGTAGGCCAGGAGGAGCAGCCCCGGGCCGGCGACCCAGCCCCACTGGGCCGGGGTGAGTCCGGCCAGGACGGGCAGCCGGCCGGAGACGGCCAGGAAGCCGAGCAGCACCACCGCCCCCCCGGCCATGCGGGCGGCGGCCCCGCTGAGGGGATCGACGGTGCGCAGGGTGCGCCGCACCAGCACCGTCTCGACCGACCACAGCAGCGTGGCGGCGAGCACAAGGGCCTCGCCGGCCCCGGGGCTCCGGGCCGTCACCGGGCTCTGTAGCAGCGTCCCGGCCAGGAGGGCCACCAGGGCCAGCGCCTGCCAGCGCCCCAGCGCCTCGCCCAGCAGCGGCCCGGCCAGCAGGGCGACCCACAAGAATTGCGTCTTCTGGATGAAGCCGGCCACCGGCGCCGGAGTCAGGGAGAGCCCCCAGAAGAAGAGCAGGAAGGGGACGCTGCCGCCGACCACGGCGATGAGCGCGAGGCGCGCCGCGTCGGCGCGGCCGATCCGGCCCGCCGGCCGCCCGCCGCCGCGCCGGCGGGTCAGCGCCAGCAGCGCCAGCAGCCCCACCAGGAGCACGCCGACGTAGAGGTTCCGGGCGGTGGTGTAGACGAACGGGTCCGGCACGGCCTGCGTCCCGAACTTGGAGACGAAGACGGCGACGCCGGAGACCACGGCGGTGCCCAGGGCCAGCAGCGCCCCCCGACTCGCTTCTGCGCTACGCATCGCTCTTCCTTTCACCCGTCGCCCCCGGCTCCGGCGCAGCCGGCGCCCCACCGGCCTCCCACGCCGCCAGCAGGGCGGCCAGATCCGCCGCGTCGTCCCGCGCGATCTTCTCCAGCGCCAGGCCGGCGTGGACGAGCAGGAGCTCCCCGGGGGCGACCGGCCACACCAGGCTGACGTCCACCGCCACCGCCTTCCCCTGCCACTCGACCCAGGCGGTGGCGCCGTCGACCTCAAGGACCTCGGCCGGCCGCGTCAGGCACATGCGTCCGCCTCCGCGGTGTGCTCCGGCTCCGGCGCCCGCGCCGGCTCGAGCAGGCGGTCCAGGAGGTGCAGCGCGTCGTCCACGGCCGCGGCCGCCGGCGCCGTGAGCCGGTCGGCGAAGTCGAGCCGCGCGGCGGGGATCGTCAGCAGGAACGCCTCCGGCGCCCGGCCGTACGCCTCGCGGCAGAGCGCCAGCAGCGCCGCCGGGCCGAGGGCGTGGCCGTCCAGGAGCGAGGGGGACGCCGCGCGCCGGTCGTCGGGTGGGGGGGCACCGGCGCCGTCGGTCAGGCGGGCCAGGCGCACCCCGCCGGCCGCCCCGGCGGGCGTGGCGTCCACCAGGTACGCCACGGCGGCGCCGGCCAGCACCTCGGCCCACTCGGGCACCGGCTGGTGACCGACCAGCACGGCCACCTCCGGCCGGTCCCGGTACCGCTCCCGCGCCGCGAGCGCCAGTCGGTACCCGGCGCCGTCGTCGCCGCGCAGGGGGTTGCCGTAGCCGGCGACGACGGCCCGTCCGGCGCCCCCGGCCGTCGCTCGCCCGGTCATCGCCCCACCTCGTCGCGCACGACGCCGTCCGGCCCCACCAGCTGCACCACCAGGGGCATCTGACCCACGGCGTGGGTCGAGCAGGACAGGCAGGGGTCGTAGGCGCGGATGCCGGCCTCGATGCGGTTCAGCACCCCCTCGGTCAGCTCCGTCCCGCCCCGCACGTAGTGGCGGGCCACCTGGGCCACGGTGCGGTTCATGGCCAGGTTGTTCTGCCCGGTGGCGATGAGCAGGTTGACCCACGTCAGCCGCCCCTGCTCGTCCACCCGGTAGTGGTGGAAGAGCGTCCCCCGCGGGGCCTCGCTCGCCCCCACCCCCTCCAAGCGGTTCACGTCGGCGTGCGCCCGGCAGCGGGCGGAGAGGAGGGCCGGATCGTCCAGCAGGCGCTCGATGCGCTCCAGGGCGCCGAGGACCTCCACCAGCCGGGCGTAGTGGTAGTGGAACGAGCTCAAGACGGCGCCGCCGCCGGGCGCCCCGGTGGCCCGGAAGGCCGCCAGCGCCGCGTCCGCCAGGGGGGTCCCGAAGCGCCGGCACACGTTCAGCCGCGCCAGGGGCCCCACCCGGTAGCTCCCCTCCGGGTAGCCCGCCGGGAGGTAGTAGGGGAACTTGAGGTAGCTCCACGGCTCGCTCGCCTCGCCGAAGTACTCCCGGTAGCGCTGGGGGTCGATGGCCGGCTCCACCGCCTCCCGCCGGGCGTCCACCAGGCGGAGCCGCCCCCCGTAGTGCTCCCACTCCCCGTCCGGGCCGGCCATGGCCAGGAAGAGCGAGGGGAAGCTGCCGAAGGCCCGGATCTCTCCCTCGAAGCGGCCGAGTCCGTCCCGGAAGTCCCGCAGGGTGTGCTGGATCGCCTCCAGCTGCTCCGGCAGCCCGGCCCGGATGCGGTCCCGCCCCGGCGGCGTGAGGGGCTCCCGCACCCCGCCCGGCACGGCCCAGCCGGGGTGGATGCGCCGCCCGCCGAGGAGGGCGATCACCTCCTGGCCGAACTGGCGCAGGCGGATGCCCCGCCGGATGACGTCCGGGTGAGTCGCCGCCAGCCCGAACAGGCTGCGCGCCGCCGGCGGGCTGTCGAAGCCTAGCAGGAGGTCGGGCGAGGAGAGGTGGAAGAAGCTCAGCGCGTGCGACTGGACGATCTGGGCCAGGTTCATCAGCCGGCGCAGCTGCTCGGCCGCCGGGGGCACGGCCACGCCCAGGATGTGGTCGCCGGCGGCGGCCGAGGCCAGCAGGTGGCTCACCGGGCAGATGCCGCAGATGCGGGCCGCGATGCCGGGCATCTCCCAGAAAGGCCGCCCCTCGCAGAAGGCCTCGAAGCCGCGGAACTCGGTGACGTGGAAGCGGGCCTCGGCGACCTCGCCGGCGTCGTCCAGGTGCAGCGACACCTTGGCGTGGCCCTCGATGCGGGTCACCGGGTCGATCAGGATCCGTCTGGCCATGGCGGCGCGCTCCTCCCTCGCTTCTCGCTTACCCGAACCGGGGCACCGCCCCGCCGTCGGCCGCCGGACGGTGCCCCTCCAGCAGGGCGAGGAGGGCCTCCCAGATCCGCTCGGCCGAGGGCGGGCAGCCCGGCAGGTAGACGTCCACCGGCACCACCCGGTGCAGCGGCTCGACCCGCGGCAGCAGGGGCGGCACGACGCCGGGCGCGTCCGGTACGCCCCGCCCCGCGGTCGCCCGCTCGACGTACGACGTCCGCAGCACCCGGTCGAGCGGGACGAGGTTGCGCAGCGCGGTGACGTTGCCGGTGACGGCGCAGTCGCCCAGGGACACGAGCACCTTCGTCCGGGCCCGCACCGTCCTGATCAGCGCCAGGTGGTCGGCGTTGGCGACCGCCCCCTCCACCAGGGTGACGTCGACGTCCTCCGGGAAGACCTTGGCGTCGGCGACCGGGCTGAACACCACGTCCGCCGCGCGCGCCAGGTCGAGTAGGCGCTCGTCCAGGTCGAGGAGGGACATGTGGCAGCCGGAGCAGCCGCCGAGCCAGACCGTGGCCAGGCGGGGCCGGCGCCGCTCGGCTCCGTCCGTCACGGCTTCGACTCCTTCCGGTCGGGGGTTTCCTCCGCGGCCCCCCCGGGCGCCCCGGCGGCGCCCCCGTCGGCGGCCGCGGGCGGTCCGGCGACGAGGTCGAGGAGCCAGCGCCGCTCGCGCCGGGCGGCGCCGAGGTAGGCCAGCCGCTCGGGGTGCCGCACGGCCTCGCCGACCGTCGTGCCCCGGAGGAACAGCGCCCCGGTGGGGCAGGCGTCGACGCACTTGCCGCAGGAGGTGCAGGTGGGCGACTCCCCCCAGGGGGTGGCCATGTCCGTGATCACCCGCGACTCCGCCCCCCGGCCGGCGACGTCCCAGGTGTGGGCCCCCTCCACCTCGTCGCAGACGCGGACGCAGCGGGTGCACAGGACGCAGCGGTTGTGGTCGACCCCGAAGCGGGGGTGGGAGAGGTCCACCGCCAGGCCGGCGGGGTACAGGTACTCCTGGCTCACGTGGTCGACCCCGGTGGCCGCGGCCAGATCCTGGAGCTCGCAGTTGCCGTCGGCGACGCAGACGGCGCAGACGTGGTTCCGCTCCGCCAGCAGCAGCTCCACCGTGGTGCGCCGGAGCGAGCGCAGGCGCTCGGTGTCCGTCCGCACCGCCATCCCCTCGGCCGCGGCCGTGACGCAGGCGGCCTGCGGCCGGGGCCGGTCCGCCACCTCTACCAGGCACAGGCGGCACGCTCCCACGTCCGAGACGCCGTCGAGGTCGCAGAGCGTGGGCACGGCGACTCCGTGCTCGCGGAGGACCTCCAGCAGGGTGTCACCCTGGCGGGCGCTGACCAGCGTACCGTCCACGGTGAGGGTGATGGTGTCCGTCTCCGGCGGCACGGTCGTCACGGGGCGGCCTCCCGGCGCGCCCCGCGCGCAGCGGCGCCCGCCGCCGCCCCCTCCGCGTCCATCGCGCAGACCCCGGCGGGGCAGACCCGGTCGTGCACGTGCGCTTCGTACTCCGAGCGGAAGTGGCGCAGCGTGGAGAGCACCGGGTTGGGGGCGTTCTGGCCCAGGCCGCAGAGACTGGCCGCCTGCATGTAGGGGCACAGCGCCTCCAGGCGCGCCAGGTCGGCCGCCGTCGCCCGGCCGTGGGTCATGCCGTCCAGGATGCGGAAGGCCTGCACCGTCCCGGCGCGGCAGGGCACGCACTTGCCGCAGGACTCGTGCATGCAGAACTCGGTGAAGTAGCGGGCGACGTCGACCATGCAGGAGGCGTCGTCCATGACGATCATGCCCCCGGAGCCGACGATCGACCCGACGCTCGCCAGGTGCTCGTAGTCCAGCGGCAGGTCCAGGTAGGCCGCCGGGACGCAGCCCCCGGAGGGGCCGCCGGTCTGCACCGCCTTGAAGTCCCGCCCGCCGGGGATACCGCCCCCGATCTCGTAGATCACCTGGCGCAGGGTGGCGCCGAAGGGCACCTCGATCAGCCCGGTGTTGACGATCTTCCCCGCCAGGGCGAAGACCTTGGTCCCCGGGCTCTTGGCGGTGCCGATCGCGGCGTACCAGTCGCCCCCGCGGGCGACGATGGGCGGGACGTTGGCGAAGGTCTCCACGTTGTTGATCAGCGTCGGCTGCCCCCACAGCCCCGCCTGGGCCGGGAACGGCGGCCGGGGCCGGGGGAGGCCGCGCCCCCCCTCGATGGAGGCGATCAGGGCCGTCTCCTCGCCGCAGACGTAGGCCCCGGCGCCCAGGCGCACGTCGACCCGGAAGCCGAAGGCGGTGTCCAGGACGCGGGCGCCGAGCAGGCCCCGGCGCTCCGCCTGCCGGATGGCCGTCTGCAGGCGCCGCACGGCCAGCGGGTACTCCCCCCGGACGTAGACGTACCCCTGCGTCGCCCCCACGGCGTAGGCGGCGATGGCCATCCCCTCCAGCACCCGGTGGGGGTCGCCCTCGAGCACGCTGCGGTCCATGAAGGCCCCCGGGTCGCCCTCGTCCCCGTTGCAGATGACGTACTTCTGGGGCGCCTGGGCCCGGGCGACCAGACCCCACTTGACCCCTGTGGGGTAGCCCGCCCCGCCCCGGCCCCGCAGCCCGCTGCGAGAGATCTCGTCGATCGTTCGCTGCGGCGTCAGTTCGTGCAGCGCCCGCTCCAGCGCCGCGTACCCGCCGTTGGCGACGTAGTCCTCGAGCCGCTCCGGGTCGACCAGCCCGGCGTCCGCCAGCACGACCCGCGTCTGCCGGGCGAAGAAGGGGAGGTCGGGCGCGCGGGCGACGAGGGCGGGGGCGTGCTCGGGCCGCACCTCGGTGAACACCGGTTCCCCGGCCCCCACTCCGCCCGCGGCCGGGGCGTCGGGCCGGACGGTGCGGAAGGTGACCAGCGGGCCCCGCGCGCAGAGCCCGAGACAGCACGTCCCCTGCACGCTCAGCCCGTCGTCCGCCGCCGCCTCCAGGGCATCGCGCACCGCCTGCGCGCCGCAGGAGAGGCACCCCCCTCCGGTGCAGACGACGACGCGGCGCGCCGCCGCCGGACGGTCCGCCGGCGCCCCCGCGGCGGTCACGGGGCTCCCTCCGGCGCCGTCCCCGGGCCCGCCGGCGCCACCGCGGCGGCCACCCGCGTCAGGAGCGCCTCCGGCGTCAGCCGGCTGAGCACGGCGCCGTCCAGTACGGCCGCCGGGGCCAGGCTGCACGCCCCCAGGCAACGGGCGGTCAGCACCGAGAGCTGCCCGTCGGCGGTCGTCTCGCCCGACACGACGCCGTAGGCGCCGCGCAGCGCGGTCGCGAGCCCCGGCGCCCCCCGGATGTAGCAGGCCGTCCCCTGGCAGACCACCAGGGTGTGGACGCCGGCCGGCTGGAGCGAGAAGACGTTGTAGAACGTGGCCACGCCGTAGACCTTGCTCGGCGGGAGGCGCAGCCGCCGGGCGACGTGCCAGAGC
>DATLLM010000227.1:0-5679 GCA_035537855.1 Chloroflexota bacterium
CGCTGCCTGCGGGAGCGGGGCGGCGGAGGACGCCGGCGCCGGGAGCAAAGTGCCGGCTGGCCCCGTTGAGATGGAGTTCCTGCACTTCTTCACCGGCGTGCTGTGGGACAACGGCTTCAAGCCCATCATCGATGCGTTCGAGGCGAAGTACCCCACGATCAAGTGGCGAGGCACCGCCATCCCCTACGGCGAGATGCACACCAAGATCGTGACGCTCGTCGCCGGCGGCACGCCGCCCGACGGCATGTCGGTGCCCAGCGATCGGGCCCCCGAGCTGATCATGCGCCGGGTGCTGCGCGAGAGCGACTCCTATCTGGCCAAGGACAAGAGCGTGCCCATCGCCGATGTCTATCCGGCGCGCTTGCTGAACTACAAGCTGGCGGACAAGCTCTACGCCGTGCCGATCGACAACGGCGCGGAGGCGGTCTACTACAACAAGACGCTGTTCGACAAGGCCGGCGTCCCGTACCCCACGGACACCTGGACGTGGGACGATCTGCTGGAGAAGGCGCGCAGGCTGACGCGCAAGGACGACCCCAGCGGCCCGGTCTTCGGGTTCCAGTACCAGACGAGCCTGCACCGCCTGTACTCGCCCTTCGCGGGGCACGGCGGCGAGTACTTCGACCGGGACCTGACCCGGACGCTGCTCGACGGCGGCGCGTCGATCAAGGCGTTGCAGTGGTTCGTCGACCTGCGCTGCAAGCACGGCGTGTCGCCCACCCCGGCCCAGGCCGCCGACGTGCAGAGAGCGGGTGGGGGCGGCCAGGTCTTCGGGATGGGCAACTACGCCATGGAGTACACCTGGATCGGGCTGATCGCCTACCTCCACACGCCCCAGTCCAAGATCGGCGACGGCTGGGACGTGGCGCCTATCCCCCAGGCCATGCCGGGCGGCAAGCGCTACAACATCGTCAGCGGGCAGGGCTTCGCCGTCGTCCAGGGAGCCAAGCAGCCGGAGGCGGCCTGGGCCTTCAACGCGTTCATGCTCTCCGATCCGATCCAGAAGATGCTGGGGGTGAACGGCGTCTGGTTCCCCGCGCGGCGCACGCTGGCCAAGTTCGGTCAGCCAAGCGACGGCGTCCCGAAGAACTACCTCGCTCCCTTCCACGAGCTGGTGGACAAGAACGGCATCTCGCCCTGGTGGTACGTTCCCGGGTACAACGACTGGGAGCAGGCGATCCTCAAGGAGCTGGCGCCGTGCTGGGCGTGCGAGCGCAACGCGGACGACGCCGCGCGGAGCGTGGCCCCGGTGGTGAACGAGCTGCTCAAGCAGCGTCCCAAGGCGTTCTGATCCGTAGAGGCTTGATCGCGAAGACGCGGTCCGTCCGCCCTAGCGGTCCCGCGGCCGGGCATCCAGCCAGGCGTTGGCCAGGCGATTCGCCTCGGTCAGCGCGTCCTTCGGGGTCTTCTGCTGGCGCCAGGCCTCGGTGAGGAAGGGGACGATGTTCTTCTCCGTGTACTCGTCCCAGTCCGGGATGTGTGGCTTCGAGCGGTTGCCGGGCATCTTCACCACGTCGATGATCGGGCGCCAGCCGGACGCCGGGTCGGACCACGGCGCCTTGTCCAGCAGCGCCTTCTTCACCGGGACGGTGGAGATGGCCGGCTCGGACTGCCACTGCTGCATCACGTCGTCCCGGGCCATGAAGGTGATGGCCCGCCAGGTGAGGTCCTGCAGCTTGGAGTTGGTCATGATGCTGAAGGTGTTGTGCTGCAGCTGGGTGGCGGACTGCTTGATCCGCGGCACCGGCCCCAGCCCAAAGCTCAGGTCCGGCGCCGTCCGCTTGAGGTTGAGCACGCCCGCGCCGGTGGGCATGTAGATCCCCAGCCGCCCGGACTCGATCCCGAGCTGCTGCTGGTCCGGCGGGATGGTGGACTTGTCCGCGTAGATCATGTCCACCAGGATCTGCAGCGCCTGGACGGCCTCGGGCGAATCGAGCGTCGCCCGCGTGCGGTCGCGATTGAAGACGTCCCCCCCGTTGCGCCAGACGAACTCCATGAACCAGTTGAAGATCTGCTCCCGCGGCGGGGGCCCGAACTCGTACTGGCGGAAGCCCCACTGCTGGCCACCCGCGGGGGTCAGGCGCCGGGCCTGCTCCCGCAGCTCATCGACCGTCTCCGGCGGCCGGTCGGCGTTGAGCCCGGCCTGCTTGAACAGCTCCTTGTTCCAGCCCAGCATCACGAACTGGTGGTGGTGCGGGACGCCGTACAGCTTGTCCTTATACCTGGAGCCCTCGATCGACTGCGACGTGAAGTCGGTCGTCTTGAGCGCCTTCTCCCGGGAGAGCAACCCGTCCACCGCCAGCGTGCTCGCCCGCGCCGCGGTGTCGATCGCCTGGTACTCCTTGAAGCGGGTGAAGTCCGGTCCCGTGCCGCCGGCCAGCGCCGCCGTCAGCTTGGCCATGAAGTCCGCGTTGGTGTAGATCTGCACCTCCGTCCGTAGCCCCGGCGCCTGCTCCTGGGCGAAGCGCTCGTAGAACGGGAGCAGCGCCTCGCGCTCCTGCGCACCGTACGAGCCCCACAGGGCCAGGGTCGTGCCGCTGTGGTCGCGCTGCTGCGGCCCACCGCCGGCGGCCCCGGTCTCCGTCCCGGTCTGCGCCCCGCACGCCGTCGCCAGCGCGGCCGCCCCCCCGGCGAGGGCGGCGAAGGCGGCGAGCGCGGTGCGTCTGGTCGGCGTCCCCCTCATGACACGTCCCTCCTCTGGCGGCGTTCGCTGCCCGCTGGTGGCGTCCGCTGCGGCCTCCAGGTGTCAGTTATAGACCGATTCGTGCTACTACATCTACTACATCCGGGCCGGAGGGGGACGACGACGATCTCCATCCCCGGCAGCAGCGGCCCCTGGACCGGCAGATCCGGGGGCACGTGCTCGAGCCAGGCGCGAAGACCCCTGCCCGGCGACGACGTGGATCGCCGCGCTGTCCCGCTGCGCCACCTCCACCACCTGGCCGGGGTCGTAGGTGCGCTCGGCGCCGATGTTCTCCCGACGGAGCAGCTCGATCTGGCGCCCGTACGGCAGCGCCTCGGGGTTCCTCCCCTCGCGCGCCACCACGAGCGGCCCGGCGTAGGCGGGCCGGCGCTCGGGCAGCGGGCCTTAGGGCACGCGCCCCTGCCCGGGGGGACTCCGACCTCTAGAAGGCCTCCTTCAGCATCGGCGCGATCTCCGTGTGCGCCGCCTGCATCGCGTCCCGCACCGTCTTCGAGCCCGCGTGGGCCAGCCGCTCCTCGGCGTCGAAGGCGTCCCGCACCTGGGGGACGAACTTCGGCGTCACCGGGAAGACCTCGCCGCGCTGCAGCCCGGCGAAGTAGGCCTCGCCGTCCTCCCACGGATTGAGCACCTGCTTGAGCACGCTCGGGTTCCGCGCGATCGAGCGCCGGGAGGTGTAGCTGCGGTTGGACTTGAGCACCGCCAGCTGGCCCTCCTCGGACGCCCAGTACTTGGCGAAGGCCCACGCCGCCTCGACCGCCTTGCTCGTCTTGAGCAGACTCGCGGCCAGGTCGTCGCCGCGGGTGGTGTCCTTCTTCGGGCCCTTGGGGGCCACCACCATCCCCGGGTCGACCGTCCCCGCCTGGGTGCCCTGCACGATTCCGGGCATCGCGTAGCGCCCCGACTGCTCCATCGCCACCGTGCCGTTGACGCGGTAGCCGTTGTCGCTGTCTTCGGGGTCGCCCACCGGCGGGGAGACCTGGTGCTTGAGCGAGAGGTCGGCGATCCACTGCTCGGCCGCCGCCACCTCGGCCGACGTGAGCAGGCTCTGGGTGCGGTCGTCCGAGAACGGCGTCCCCCCGTTCTGCCACATGTACTGCACCGTCAGGGTCAGCCCGCTCGGGCGCTTGAGGCCCCACACCCTCTTGCCCGAGTCGGTGCGCGTCAGGCGCCGCGCCGTCTCCAGCAGGGTGTCCCAGGTCCACCGGCCCTGCTTCTCTAGCTCCGTCGGCAGCGGCACCCCCACCGCCTGGAAATGGATCTTGTTGAAGTAGACCGCGTTGGAGCTGGCCGAGGTGGGCAGGCCGAAGAAGCCGCCCTTGTAGGTGTAGGCCCGCACCGCGCTCGGCCAGAAGTCGTCCTGCGACAGCTTGTCGCGCTTCATCAGCGGCAGCACGTCCACCAGGGCGTCGCGACGGATGAACACCTGGGAGGCCCGCACCCGATTCCAGTAGACGTCCGGCGGTGTGCCGGCCGCCATCATCGTCAGCGCCTTCTCGGTCTCGTTCTCCGCCGGCAGCAGCTCGAGCGTGTAGGTCGGGTTCAGCCGCTCGAAGCCCTCCTTCAGCGTGGTGTAGAGCTGGATCTCGGGCGCGCCGGCGGTGCCGAAGTAGAACTGCACCGTCGCCGGCGCCGCCGCCGATCCGCCGGCCTGGTCGCCAGCGCCACCGGAGGCCGGGGCGCACGCCGCCACCGTCGGCGCGAGCGCTGCTCCCGCAAGCACCCGGCGACGCGTCATTCCGTTTCGTGCCACGGCGTCCTCCTTTCCGGCATTCTCTTGCCGGCCAGCGCAAAAGGCAACTCGCGCGCCCCCACGCGGGGACCGGCGGGTACCGGGGCACTCGTCCCCGTGGCTCCGCCCATTCCCCAGACGGGCCGGGCGGCGGTGTCGTCGGCGTGGTACGACCCTGGTACGACTCTTGCTCCTTGCGGCCGCACGCTTGGCGCTTTGCCGACGTGATGCGGGGCGGTTCCGACGCCACTCTGGCCGGCGCGCACGACGGGTGCGGCACGGAGGGGAGCCATGACGGACACCGGCGGCACGCGGGGGACGTCGAGGAGGAGGCGGGCGGGGCCCGCCGTGACGCGGCGGGCCGCCGCGGTCGGCGTGGCCTTCCTGGCCGCCGTCTGGCCGGGGCCCGCGCCGGGGCGGCCCCTGGGGGCGCCGGCGGCCCGGGCGGGCGACGAGTGGTGCGAGACGGACCCCCTCCTGCTGGTCCGGACGCCGGCCGGGCAGCTCGTGCCGCTCTACTACCTGACCGGCGTCCAGGCCCCCGCGCACGTGGGCAACGGGCTGCTCGCGGCGCTGTCGGCGAGCGCCGCCGCCGCGCCCGCGCCCGGCGGCGGGACGCGGGTCGTCGTGAGCGTGACCGTCCCGCCCGGCGCCGACGGGGCCAGCTTCCCGACGCGGCTGACGGTCAGCACCGGCCCCTGGGGCACCCTGACGGTCTACGGCACGACGACCGGCGCCGCCGGCACCCCCATGACCGTGCAATGCCTCCTGGGCGTGCCATAGGCGCGCGGCCGCCGCGGCCCCCGGCTGGCGGCCAGCGTCCCGGCGCGCACCCGCGCCGGGTCGACCGAACGGGAAATCCGGTGGGCCCCTGAAGTCGCCGGCGGGCGCGGCCCCGGCGCGCGGCGGCGTCGGCCGGGCCGCGCCCGTCCGGCCGCCGAGCGGGGGCGCGCCCGGCGCCGACCCGGGGCGTGGCCCGGGTCGTGCATGTACCTGGCTCGTCTCCGACCGGCGCACGCCGGCCGGGGGCCCGCTGCGCCCGGCCGAGGCCGGCGGCGCAGCGGGGGGCAGAAGGGAGCGCAGCGGGTGGCCAACAGGGGAAAGCGGGGAGGGGGCGGCGGCGCCCGGGCGGGCGATGCGCTCGCCGCGGCCACGGCCCGGCTGGCCGGCCTCGCGGCCGGGGCTGAGCGCGCGGAAGAGCGGCGCGCGGGCCGCCTCACCGATCCGGGGGGCGGCCGCGGGGGGG
>DATLLM010000228.1:0-9217 GCA_035537855.1 Chloroflexota bacterium
GCCGAGTACGGCGGCCGGGCGACGGACGACCCGGCGCAGGTCTTCGCCGACCCCGAGGTGGACGTCGTCTCCATCGCCACGACGCACGACACCCACACCGGGCTGGCCCTGGCCGCCTTCGCCGCCGGCAAGCACGTCTTCCTGGAGAAGCCGATGGCCATGTCAACGGCCGAGTGCCTCCAGATCGCGGCCGCCCAGCGCGCCGCCGGCCGGCAGCTCCTGCTGAACTTCAGCTTCCGCTTCTCCGGCGCCTTACGGGAGGTGAAGCGGCGCCTGCCCCGGCCCCTGGTCAGCCACGCTCAGTGCCTGATGGCCGCCGCCGACCTCTCCCGCTGGCGGTGGGACCCCGTCGCGGGCGGCGGTCCGCTCTGGGACGTCGGCGTCCACACCGCCGACCTGCTCTGCTGGCTTCACGGCGGGCCCCCGGTTGAGGTCTTCGCCACCGGCGGGCAGATCACCCACGCCGGCCGTCTGGCCAGCCCCGACCTGATCGACACGGCCGCGGCCACGCTCCGCTTCGCCGACGGCGCCGTTGCCACCTTCCTGGTCAGCGACGCCGGCTTCAACCCCTTCGCTTCCAAGTGGCTCTTCGAGAGCTTCGATGGCCAGCAGTCGGCGGTGGTCTACGACCACGGCCGCACCGTCGCCTTCGGCGGGCCGGCCGATCCCGGCGGGGCGCCGCCGGAGGCCGCGACGCTCTCGCCCCCGCCGCTGGCGCGGTTCCCCGTGCTGCTCGACGCCATCCGCGACGGCGGCGAATCGTACGCGCCGGCCGCCGCCGGTATCGTCGCCACGCTGGTCGTAGAGCACATCGTCGCGGCCGTCCGCAGCGGCCAGCCCCAGCGGGTCGTCCTGCCGCCCGAGCTACGCGCCGAGGCGCCGGTGGCGGGAGCCTGACCGGTGCACCCGCACCCATGACCGTCCGCCTCGGCGTCCTGGGCGCGGCGCACTCCCATCTGGAAGGCAAGGTGCGGGCCGTCCGGCACGGGGCAGCCGGCGACGTGGTCATCGCCGGGGTCTTCGAGCGGGACGACTCCGTGCGCCGGCGGCGCGAGGCCGCTCCCGACTTCGAGGGCCTCCGCTGGGTCCCCCGCGCCGAGGACCTGCTGGCCGACGACTCCGTCCAGGGCATCATCGTCGACGGCGAGATCTGGCAGTTCCTCGACGACGCCCGCCGGGCGCTGCTGGCCGGCAAGCACGTGTACCTCGAGAAGCCGGCCGGCACCTCGCTGGATGCCTACCGGGAGGTGCTGGACCTGGCCGCCGCGCGAGGGCTGGCGGTGCAGATGGCCTACCACTTCCGCAACAGCCCGCCGTTCCGGCTGCTCTACCGGGTGGCCCGGGAGGGCCTGCTGGGCGACATCTTCAGCGTGCGCGGGCGCATCGGCAAGCCGAAGGCGGGCTTCGCCCGCTGGCTGGAGAGCATGCCCTACCCCGGCCACATCATGTTCGAGATGTGTGGCCACCTGATCGACCCGATGGTGGCCCTGCTGGGTCGCCCGCGCCGGGTCACCCCGTTCCTGCGGTCGGACCACCGCCGGCCGGACGACGGCCCCGGTCCGATCGTCCTGCCGCAGCGGGGCATTCCGGGCGAGGACGCCGGGCGGCCCTTCGTCGACAACGCGCTGGCCATCCTGGAATGGGAGCGGGCCATGGGGGTGGTCGAATCGGCCGGGATGGAGGTCGGCGCGCCCCGCCGCCTGGAGGTGCTGGGCACCCGGGGCACGCTGATCATCGAGCCGCCGGGCGGCGCGGTGGCCCGCCTCCACCTGGATGCGGACGCCGGCGAGCTCCGACGCGGCTGGCAGACCCTGGACGGCGGGCCCTGGATGCCTTTCGGCCAGGACCTGCAGGACTTCGCCGCCGCCATCCGCGGCGAGCGCCCGTTGCCGTTCGGGCCGGTCCACGACTTCGTGGTGCAGGAGACCCTGCTGCGCGCCAGCGGGGCGCTCTGAGGGACGGTGCCGCGCCGCTGAGCCCGGTCAGGCGGGCGAAGATGGCCGGGACGGGGCGGCGGGGACGGGACTCACGTGGCCAGACCGAAGACCAACCACGCGAATCCGGCACCGAGCACGGCGGGGCTCACCACGTAGACCAGGCGGCCCGCCACCGCCGTCGCGCGCTTCGCCGCCCTCAGCCAGTCGTCCGCGTTGGCGGCCACCCAAGGCAGCAGATCCCCCGTGGTCATCGTCGTCGCCTCAGGCCCCAGGCTAGTACGACTCCGGCGCCCGTGCTGTGACCCCGGTCACTGAGCGACGGACGTCCGCACCCGCGCGAGCGCTACGGCAGGACGGCGTCGCAGGCCAGCCGCAGGCACTCCTCGTAGCGGAAGGCGCCGCCGGAGCCGCCGGTCATGCGCGTCAGCACCAGGTCAAGGCTGGGCACGAAGGCGAGCAGCTGCCCGCCGGTGCCCGGCTTGAAGCGGGCATCGGCCGGGATGCCGGCCCCGGCGCCGCCGGTCAGGCGCGCCGGCAGCTCCCAGCCGTGCGAGAAGCTCTGCGCCTCCCGGCCAAACGTCCTGACGCCGGTGACGGCGTGGGTCGGCATCCCGCTCTCCTGCACGAACCACCGCGGAATGACCTGCTCCGCGCCCCAGCGGCCGCCGCGCAGCATGCAGTAGGCGATGCGCGCCATCTCGTGCGCCGGCAGGCTCAGGCTGTGCGAGGGGTGCCGGCCGTGGCGCTCGTCCCCGTCGAAGGCGTCGAACCGCCAGCGCTCGATGCCCAGCGGCGCCAGCAGGTGCGCGATGGCGAAGGCGTCGTAGGGCCGGCCGGTGACGCCCTCGCAGAGCAGCGCGGCGTGGTAGAAGGCGTGGGTCGTGTATTCCAGGTCCGTCCCCGGATCGAACTGCAGCTGCTCCGTGCGCCAGTCGCCGGTGTGGCCCAACACCCACTCCCAGGGGCCGTGGTTCTTCACCCCGCGATCGGGGATCTGCCACCACTCGCCGACGAGGCCGGAGGTGTGGTTGACCAGCTGGCGCACGGTGATCCGGGCCTTGCGCGGATCGCTCAGCGGGTGCGCCCAGGGGAGGTACCGGAAGGCCGGGTCGTCGAAAGTCATGCGCCGCGGCGTGCGGCCGGCCTGGCTCTCCGCCGAGGCGACGGCCAGCACCGTGGCGCAGACGGCCTTGGCGCAGGAGGCGATGCCCCGTGGCCCGAGATCGTGGCGCGGGTCGAGCCCCCGGCCGATCTCCAGCACGACGTACCCGTTGCGGACGACCACGGCGGCGAACGGCCGATCCGGGGGCTCGTCCGACCGCAGCAGCCACTCGCGCAGGGCCGCCAGCTTCTGCGGGTCCATCCCGCCCAGGCGGCGCACCTCCTCCGGCGAGTGCAGCACGCGCCAGCCGCCCGCCGACTCCGGCGGCGGGAAGTAGGCGTCCGCCGCCGCCGGCGACGAGAGGCGGCGCAGCGCCGCGTAGACCGGCGGGTCGTCCGCCGGGCCGTCGAAGCGCAGCGGGACGTGCTGGTTGGCCCGCACGTGCATGAAGCCCCAGGATGCGCCCTGCTCGGCGCAGATGACGGCCGCCGACGCGCCCCTGAAGCCCACCTTGTCGTCCTCGTTGCAGACGATGGGCTTGCCGTACGGCCGCAAGGCGGCGATGCGGGCCGCGATGTCGGCCAGCGGGGTGTTGTTGAAGTGGATCAGCAGCACGTCGGCGGCCCGTGCCACCGCTTCCGGCAGCCGCCCGCTGCCCGTGCCGCTGGTGGAGACCAGCAGCCCCGGCGCCGCCGTCCTGGCCAGCTCGATCAGCGCGGCCTGGTCCTCCGGACGTCTGAGCATCTCGAATGCGAAGCCGGCGTGCGCGAACTCGTTGGCGATCTCCAGGATGACGTTGGCGAAACCCTGGTCGCGAATCCAGGCCGCCACGTGGCGTACCCCCGCCCGGACGGCGGCCTCGTCTCGCAGCACCTGATCCTGGCGCTGGTAGTAGCAGCCGAGGATGACGGCCGCCCCCAGCCGGTCGCAGGCCTCGATCACCCGCCGCACGCGGGCCAGGTAGGGCTCCCGCAGTGCGCCGTCGGACTCGAAGGCGCTGTTCAGCGCGCCCTCGTAGCCCGGCGAGCCGCCTTGCAGGCAGAGCGTGAAGGCCCGCACGCCGCTGGCCAGGTACTCGGGGAGGCGGGCGATGAACGCGGCCGTGTTGGCCGCCGGGTCGAAGCCGGCCGGGCAGGTCTGCGGGTTGCGGTCCTCGAACACCGCATTGACCATCCGCACGTTCATCAGCAGGCCCTCGGCGCGCGTGCCCGGGTAGGTGACTGCCCCGTTGAGGCACCACCGGCCATCCCGGATGGACAGGCGGGTCGCCCGCGTCTGCGTCATGCCCGTGTCTCCCCCTCGGCGGTCCGGCGCCAGGCGCAGGGGCCGGACCTCGGGGCCGCCGGGACGCACTGTACGCTCTGGAATTGTGGGACGCCGCGTCGTGTGCGTTACTGTCCGCCGGAGAACGACGCCGGGATGGTAAGGATCACGGTGGTGCAGGCCGGCACGGAGCATTCCCGTGACGGCAACCCCGGCCTCGAGCGCAACCTGGACCTGTTGCTCGAGCTCGCTCGCGCCGGCGCCAGAGAGGGGCCCGATCTGGTGGTGTTCCCGGAGTACAGCACCCTGGGCTGGCCGTACCCGCCGGAAGCGGTCGTCAACGGCAGCGCGGAGCCCATCCCGGGGCCCGGGCCGCGGTTCGCCCGCTACGTCCGGCTGGCGCGCGAGATCGCCACGCCGGTGCTGGGCTGGCTGGTAGAGCGTGACGGCGAGCGGCTCTACAACACCGCGTTCCTGCTCCTTCCGGACGGCCGGGTGCGGGGAACGTACCGGAAAGTGCAGGCCAATCTGGGGGAGCAGATCAACTGGGGCTGGTCGCAGGGCGAGCGCTTCCAGGTGCTGTCGTTGGAGCGGCCGGGTGCCCCCGGGGCCCTCCCCTTCCGCTTCGGGGTCAGCATCTGCTCCGACATGTGGTTTCCGGAGACGGTGCGCTGCAACGAGCTGCTGGGCGCAGAGCTGGTCATCCACCAGTCCATCGCCGACGACATGGGGCATCTGGTGCCGGCGCGCGCCGTCGACAGCGGCATCCCGATCGTGATGTGCATCTTCAACGGCGGCAGCTACGCCGTGGACGCCAGCGGCCGGCTGCTGGGCAAGGCGCCGGCGACCGATCCCGCCTGGCTGACCTTCACCCTCGATCTGCGGCAGGTCGACGTGGAACGGTCATCCCGCCTGGGCGGCCGGCGGCGCCAGGCCGCCCTGCGCACGCTGCGCAACGTGGCGGCCTACGACATCTTGACCGATCCGGCGACGCGACCGGACTGGGTTGAGGTGTTCTGCAACGCGGATGGCAGCGACGTGACGGAAGAGGAGCTGCGCCGGCGCTTCGGCGCGCGCTACCGCCGGCGCTAAGGTGCCTCACACCGTTGGAGGAGAGAAGAGCGTTGCTTCCTGGGGACGTTGTCCCCAGCCCCCGCTTTGGGAGGCGCGCTGAGCTCGCGATCCCGGGTGGCCCGGAACGGTGGCGTGCAGCGCGGTCCGGGGCGCCTGGCGCCTGACCTGTCCTAGCCCGGACGCAGCCGAGGCGCCAGGCGCCTGATCTCCTGGACGACCTCCCGCTCCACCTCGTCCAGCTGGTCGAACAAGCCGTGCTCGCGCAGGTCGAACGACCGGCGGGGCCGGCCCGCGGGAGCTCCGCCCTGGTGTCCGGTGTGGAAGCACCACCCGGCGGCGCCGCCGTCGAAGGCTCCCAGCAGGTCCTCGACGTACGCGCCCGCCGGCGGGGCCCACTTCCCGTAGCCGCGCCGGAACGGCTCCTGGTAGTGCACCGGCACCACCTGGCCAAGGTCGCGCAGCCAGCCCAGCGCCTCGCGCGTCCGCCCCGTGGTCTGCGCCGGCGAGGCGGCGTCCCGCGGCCGGTGCGGGGCCAGGAAGTCCAGCCCCACGTCCTGCACGCTCCGGCGCACCTCGTCCGCTGTCAGGTCCCCGCCGGCGCAGGACGCCGTCACCAGCCGGCGGGGGTCCAGCTCGCGCACCAGCTGGCGCAGGTCGCGCAGCTCCTCGGGGCCGACGTAGCGGCTGCCCGGGATGTTCCGCTCGTTGGCCAGGTCCAGGTACCAGTTGGGCTGGTCCTTCAGCCGCTCGACCACAACCCGCACCGCCCGGCGGTGCGGCTCCAGCCCCTGCAAGCGGGGTGGTCCGGTGGCGCCGTTGCCGCGGGAGAAGGTGACGTCCACGATCAAGCGCCGCTGCCCGCAGTCGCGGACCAGGCGCTCCAGCCGCTCCAGGTACAGCGGGCGGGGGTGCCCGTCCGTGTCCACCGACGAGACGTCGTGCCCGAAGGCGGCCCACGTCGTCCAGACCCGGATCCAGTTGAAGCCGTGGTCCTGGAGCAGGTCCAGGTCGCGCTCGAGGACGGCGCCGGGGGCACCCTGGCCGGCGTAGTAGCTGGCGCCCAGCAGAAACGCCGGCTGGCCATCCAGGGTGAAGCGTGCGCCGTCTGCTCCCAGCCGGGGCCCGCGGCTGGACGGGGTGGCGGATTCGCTCACCGTGTTCTCCTTCAGGAGCGATGGGGGCGCCGGCGGCCCCAGGGCACCGGCGCCTACGAGGCTGCGCTGAGGTCCGCCGCGCTGCGCTGCTGCAGCCAGCCGATGGCGAGGGCCTGGTGCTCGGGGCCGAAGTGCGCGAATGCCTCGGGCGACAGCTGCTGCAGGTCGCCGGCGGCGCCGTACAGGGCGTAGACGGCGCGGGCCGTGGCGACGGCCGCGGTCACGCGCTCGATAGGCGCCTGCCAGTCCAGCTGCGGCGAGAGCACCAGCGCCGGCCGCGGGGCGACGCTGGCCAGCAGGTGCGGCACGTCGTACGGCAGGTCCTGGTCGTCGCCGGCGCCGGCCGCCGGCTGCGGCAGCAGGTGGTAGTCACGCGCCAGGTGCGGCGGCGTGCCCGTATGCGGGAGGGCGCCGCCCCGCAGCGACGGGGGCGCCGCCGCCAGCACCAGGCCGTGCACCCGCTCGTCGAGGGCGGCGGCGTGCAGCGCGACCAGCGCGCCGAGGTCGTAGCCCAGCAGCCACACCCGCGACGGATCGACGTAGGGGAGCGCGCACGCCGCGGCGACGGCCGCCCGGCAATCACGCACCATCTTGCCCAGCAGCGACCAGTGCGGGTGGCGCGCGGCGAACAGCTCGGCCTCTTCGATGCGCCGGCCGCAGCCGATCTGGTCGTAGCAGAAGGCCACGAAGCCGGCCCGGGCCAGGGCGTGGTGCAGGTGGTCGCCGCGCCGGTAGGAGGCGACGTACCCGAGCGGGCAGGAGAGCGGGTGCACCCAGATCACGGCCGGCGCGCGGTGGCCCGGCTCCCGCAACCGGGCCGCCACGTAGACGTCCCCGTCCAGGTACTCGCCGAAGGGCACGTCGTCGCGCTCGATCCCCTCGACGGCCGTCCCGCGCCCCAGCAGCGCCGGGACGTGGGGCCGCGGCCGGGACCGCTGCCCTTCGGCGCCGCCGGCGCCGGGCGGGGCGTCGCCCAGCAGGCGCAGCACGCCGGCGCGCACGGCACGACGCTGGTGTTCCCAGGCGGCCAGGTCGCCGCCGGAGACGGCAACGGCAGCAGCCGGCGGCCCCGCACCCGCTCGCGGTTCCGCGCGCCGGCTGGGGTAGACGTAGCGCAGGGGGAGGGCGTACCGAGCCCGCCCGAGCTGTGTGTCGCACCAGTCCAGGTACCGCTCGATCACCGTGGCCGCCGTCTCGTGGCCGCCGGAGCGCCAGATCAGGCTCAGGCGCTCCTCGGCGTCCAGAAAGCGATAGACGTCCCGCGCGGCGTCGTAGGTGCGCTGCGTGCCCCACGTGCTCTCGACGCTATCGTTGAGCGCCGTGCTCAGCAGGCACGACCGCGGCGCGCTCAACGCCACCAGCTGGTGGAAGTCGACCGGGAGGCGGTCCTCCCGGCCGGCGAAGAAGCGCAGCCGGGGATGGAGCCAATCCGGGAAGGTGCGCGTCAGCGACTCGATCCCCTCCGCCAGCTGGCGCTCGTTGTGGAACCGGGCCGCCATGGAGCCGCCCGCGCCGGAGCTGCTGGAGATCACCGCCGCGAAGCGCTCGTCCAGCGCCGACGCGATCAACGCCTGCTTCCCGTTGCGGGAGTGCCCGGCCAGCACGATCCGGCTGCCGTCCGCCTCAGGCACGGTGGCCAGGTAGTCAACGCAGCGGCTGGCCGCCCAGGCCCGCCGCGTCAGCCGTGACCAGTCGTAGCCGGGAAAGCGCGCGGCGAGGCCGTCGGTCTCGTCGCGCGAATCGCTGCCGGCGTAGAGGCAGCCGATGTAGCCCCGCCGTACGGCGATCAGCGCCCAGCCGCGGTGGTTGTGCTGGGTCATGAACACCGGGAACGGCCCCGGTCCCGCCGGGATCATCAGCTCCACCCACAGCGTGGCCTGCTGGTCGGGCGGCGTGCCGGCCGCGGGCGCCAGCGCCAGTTGCACCTCGCGCAAGGTCGCCCCCTCGCGGCGCTGCTCTGCCAGCGTCGTGGCGTGCAGCAACGCCGGCGCCGGGGGCACCGTGCCCAGCACCCACCGCTGGAACAGCCGGAGCAGCGCTTCGCGACGCGCGGGCCACTCGGCCGTCTCCCCGAGGCGGGCGTGCCCGCCGGCCGCGGCGCCCAGCTCCCGGGCCAGGGGGTCGGGCAATTCCGCACAGGCAGGGAGGGCGTCATAGTCGGGCGGCAGCTCCCCCGAATCCTGCAGCCACCGTTCCCACGGCTCGCACGGCGGTAGCAGCCGGCGCAGCTGCGCCAGGTACGCGCTGCGCACGGCACGATCGTCGGTCATCGTCGTCGGGTTCCCCTCTGCCTTTCCTGCCGCTCGACGAGGCGACGCAACAAGCCCTCGGGTGACGGGACCCTGGCGACGCCCACGGCCCGATGCTACCGGCTGGCCCGGCCACCCCGACAATCCCCTATCGAGCGTCCCGGCCGCGCGCGCCCGCAGGCCCGGGAATGTGCACACCCAATGTGCACATCGCTACATGTACCGGCGCCCGGCTCGGGATAGGGTGGGATGGCGGGCACCGGCGCCGTCCCGCACCGCGACGACGAGGAGTCCACCCGCGGGGTCGCCCGCTGTCCCGGGAGCGTCCCGGGCGCGCGGCGCCCCGCCGGGCGCGGGCAGCCGCCCGCATGAACCGCACGAGCAGGAGGAAGCGATGAGCCAGCAGCAGCTCACGGCGGAGCAGCTCAAGCAGTGGGA
>DATLLM010000229.1:0-3170 GCA_035537855.1 Chloroflexota bacterium
GCGGGGGCGCCGTCAGGGGAGGAGGCGAGGGCGTGGGCGACGGCGGGACGGCCGTGGGCGTGGCCGTGGCGGTCGCCGTCGGCGGAGCGGTTGGAGTGGCCGGTGGCGGCGTCTGCGTCGGGGCCGGCCGGGCCGCGATCGCCGTGGCCAGCGAGCCGGCCTGGTCGATGGCGAGCGCGGCCAGGGAGTTGGCCAGGGCGGGGAGCCAGTCCTGGCGCGTCTCCCGGAGGCGGATGGCGCCGGGGTCGCCGGCCGCGCCCGTCCCGGCGGCCGCGGTGGCGGCCGCCGGGGCCGGAGCCTGCGCCGGGGCCTGGCGCATGGCGTCCACGCCCCGGCCGAGGCCGGCGCCCATGATGGCCAGGGCGGCGGCGCAGGCGATGCCGGTGGCGGCGCCCCGCCGGGCGCTCCACTCACGGGCCGGCCGCGCGCCGGCTTCGTAGAGAGGCGGTCGGTTGACCGGCGGCTGCCCGCCGGGTTCGGAATCGGTCACGTCAGTCCTGCCACTTCATGCTCGCCACCTCACGATCGCGGCGTCGGGGCTACGCATTCCAGAGGTTGGGGAGGGCGTCCGCGTAGAGGGCGGTGGCAAACCAGCCCCAGTCCTGGGCGTAGAGGTCATCCGGGTTCGTCCAGTACGCGCGCTGGCGCTGCCCGCCGGCGCCGTCCGGGCCGTTCGGGACGTAGACGGCGCCGCCGACGAAGCGGCTGGTGTAGAGCCGGTGGGCCTGGGCCGGGTCGAGGGTGAGCAGGGCGGCGAGGGCCCCGGCCTGGCCGACGACGCTGGGGGTGCGCTCCTCGATCGTGCCGTCGCGGGCGTACACGGCGCTGACCTCGCCCTTGTGTTCCACCTCGTCGCGCAGGAAGCCGGCCTGGGAGAGGAAGGCCTGCGCCCGGCCGTCGCCCGTCCAGCGCTGGTCGAGGGCCACCCGCCAGTAGGTGCGCGCGGCGTCGAAGCCGTAGCCGGTGGTGTCGTCGCTCTCCAGCCGCAGCGGCCGCGGCTCCCCGGTCGCCCGGTCGAGCCCCACCCAATCCGGCGGCAGCCCGGCCGAGCGCTCGGCCCCCAGCGTGGCGCGCGAGGAGGCGAAGAGGACGTCGTAGCCGCTGTCCAGCAGGGTGTACCAGTCGTGCTCGGGGTCGGCTTCCTTGAAGATGCGGTAGGCGTAGGGCGAGAAGTAGCTGGGGTTGACCGCCACCACCGGCCCCTCGGTCGCCCAGTCCCCGGCGACGAGGTGGGGCCGCCCCGCCACCGTCACCACCTCGTTGGCCCAGATGGCCCGCACCATCCGCTGCCCGGCCTCGACCAGGGCGGGGTCGTTCCAGCGCTTCCCGGCCATCAGCAGGGCCAGGGCGGTGTCCGTGTCCGCGTCCGCCGCCGCGTGGGCGTCGACGACCCTCCCGTCCTTCCACAGCCAGGAGAGCAGTCCCTTGCCGTTGAGCAAGTTCGCCTGCGTCCAGCCCCAGGTGCGGTCGAAGGCCGCCCGGTCGTTCGACCAGACGGCGCGCAGCATGGCGTAGGCCTGGCTCTCCGAGGCCACCGTCCCGTCCGGGCGCACCATCGCCCCCTGGCGCTCGAAGCGGGCGGTGAGGTGGGCCTGGGCGGCGGCGAGCAGGGCCGCCTCGGTCGCTCCGGGGCGGTTCACCTTCCACAGCTCAACCGACTCCCCGTCCGCTTCCCAGCGCCGGACGAGGCTGGCGTTCTGCAGCGCCTGGTCGGCCACGACGTTGCCGACGTCCTTGAAGGCCTGAGGCATCACCTGGGCGCTGGTGGTCAGGAGGTAGTCCACCGTGCGCCAGTCGTCCAGGAAGACGCCGCTGCGGATGGCGGGGTCGAGGGCCACCTTCCAGTGGCTGTGGGCGCGGGGGAAGGCGGGCCCGGTCGGGCCGGCGGTTTGCAGCTCCACCCAGGGCGTGTCGTAGATGATGATGGCGCTCTGCGCCGGCAGGTGCTGCTTGATCCAGGGGATGGCCTGACGCTGGGCCTGGCCCGGGTCTTCCGTGTACAGCTCGGGAAGGCGCCCGATGGCCCACTGCTGCCAGGTGAGGACGCCGAGGGCGACGACCACGATCGTGCCACCGGCCGGGAGGGGGAGGCGGCGCAGCAGGGGCGCCACCAGGACGCCCAGGTTGAGGCAGAGGAAGGGGATGATGCCGATGACGTAGAAGTCGAACACCAGGCCGCCGCGGGCCAGGTAGAAGAGGAGCAGGCCGCCGAACAGGCCGGCGGCCATCGCCCGCCGGTCGCGCAGGCCGCGCAGCAGGTTGAGCCCCACCGCCACCGCGCCGGCCCCGACGAGCACCGCGTCGTGCGGCAGCCAGGACGTGCGCACGAGCTGCCAGAACTGGTTGTCCAGGTTCAGCATCCCCCCGCCCTTGCGCGAGGCCTGCCACTGCAAGGCCTCCACGAGCGAGACGTGCTCCCGCTCCGGGGTGATGTTGAAGATCTGGAAGGCCAGCGACGACCCCGCGGGGAGGAGCTCCTCCTTGAAGGCGGCGTAGAGCGGGTAGAAGCTGACCACCAGACCGGTGGCCAGGAGCCACCCGCCGACGCCGAAACGCCCCTGATGGCGCCAGCGCTGTTGCAGGGCGACGAACAGCATCGCCGGGGCGAGGAAGACCGCCGTCTCCTTGCTCAGCAGGGCGATCCCGAAGCAGACCCCGCTGAGCACGATCCGGGAGAGGCGCCCCCAGCCGTCGAGCAGCAGGTCGAGGCTGAGCAGCACCCAGAAGAGCATGATGTTGTCCAGCAGCACCAGGCGCTGGTAGTAGATCGCCAGGGGGGAGAGCGAGAACAGGCCGGCCACCAGGGCGGCCGCGGGCGGCGGGCAGTCCAGCTTGCGGGCGATGCGGTAGAGCAAGGGGACCATCGCCAGGTGCAGCAAGAGGACGAACACCCGCCCGCTGTCCACCGGGTTGCCGAAGGTGAACGGCCCGCCGGTGAGCCCCATCCAGGCGGCGAGGAAGATCCACCCGGCCGGGGCGTGGTCGTAGAAGTAGGTGTAGAAGGCCAGCTTCTGGACGTGCAGCACGGCCCAGGCCTGGGCGGCGTAGATCCCCTCGTCGTCGAATCGGGCGTAGGCCGGGAAGTTGAACATGTTCAGGCCGTGCGCCACGAGGGCGACGGCGCAGAGGGCGACGACGAGCGCCGTCTCGCCGGGCACGGCCAGGGCCAG
>DATLLM010000230.1:0-5503 GCA_035537855.1 Chloroflexota bacterium
CCGGATTCTGCGCCTGCCGCTGCGCTCGAAGCCGCGCCCGAACGTGCGCCGCTCGCGCCCCCGAGTCCGGCCCCCGCGATCCCGGCGCCGCCGGCGCCCCCGGCCTCACCTGACGCGTCGCCTCCATCGGCCATCCCGACCGCCCAGGCCACGTCCCCCGCCCAGGCCATCGCCGGAGTGCCACCGGCGACCCCGATCGACGCACCGCCGCCGCCGGTCCCCGCTTCCGAGAACGTCCAGTTCCTGCCACCGCCGCAAGCGCCCACCGCGCCACACGAGCAGCCGCCGCGCGCGGCCGTTCCCGTTCCAGACACGGTCGCCCCCGACGCAACGGCGGCGGCGGCCGTGTCCGCGGCCGCCGGCAGCACCCCGGACGCTCCGGGTACCCCCGGCACGCTCGCCGCTCCCGCCGCTCCCGCTGCTCCCGCTCCACCTGGCGCTCCTGGTGCTCCTGGCGGTCAGCCTTCTCCCGCCGGCGCCGCGGCGCTCGCACCCCTGACGCCACCGGCTTCACCGGGTGCGTCTGTTCCGGCTGCGATGCCACAGGGCGCGCCTGAGGCCGGCGGGCTTCCGGCCACGGTGCGCCCCCCTGTGCCGGCGACCGTGCCTGCGTTGCCCGCGGCGTACGCTCCGGGCACGAGCACGTCCCTGGCGGCCGACGTCCTGCGGCGCCTGCTGCCCGGACTCGCGGCGCCCGAGGCGCCTCTGGCTTCGCCCGGGCAGGTGTTCTGGTGGCCCAGGCTGGGGATGCGCCGTCCGGCCCCTGAGGCCGGGACGACCGCGACGGCCGTGACGGCTGGCGCCGCCGGAGCGGCGGGAGCGCCGCCGGCGCCGGGACAGACTGCGTCCGGCCCCTTACCTGCACCGGTACCGGCGGCGGACGCGGCGGTCGTGGCGGACGTCCCGGTTGCGGGGGACGCGCTGCCCGACGCCGCTGCGGCCGGGCCCGCTCCCGCTCCCGCTCCCGCCGCCGGCGACGACGGGGCCCGGCCGGTGCCCGTGGCGGAGACGGCCGAGACCGCACCAGCGCCGGCGGGCGTGTCTGAGCCGCTGACTCCGGCGCTGCCGGTGTGGCCGCCCCAGGAGGTGGTTCCCGCTGAGGCGCCGCCGCCGCTGACGCCGGACCCGGAGGGGGCCGTCGCTGCGCCACTCGACCTGGCAGCGCCGGCCTCCCGTTCCGATGCGACAGAGTCGCCCGCCGCGGAGGGAGCGGAGGGCGCGCGCCCTGGCCTTGCTCAACCGGTGGCGCCGTCTGCGCCCGACGTCCCGTCCCTCCCGGAGGGTGTTGCCCCGGCGGGCGCGGCCTGGCCCGAGGCCGGCGCGGCGGAGGGCGGCGAATCGGAGGCCGGCGCGGCGGAGGCGCCGGCGTTGCAGAGCCTGGAAGTGGCCTACCCGGGGTTGCTCGCCGCGTTGAGCGTGACCACGGGCATGGCCGCGTGGGTGACGGCCAGGGTCGCCGCGCTGCCGGCGAGCGTCATCGCCCGGGGGCGCTGGGTGTTGGGGTTGCCCGGCGTACCCCGGGTGGCGGGAGGCGGCGCCGCCGGAACGGCGGGCGCGGCCGCGGGCGGGGCGGTATTCCCCCCCGGCACCGGATGGGCCCAGGCGATCGCCGCGGGGGCGGCGGCGGGCGGCGGACAGCCGTGGACGCGCGCCGGAACGCCCGGCGCGCCCGCACTCTCCAGCGCCTCTGCGCTCCCCGGTGCGCCCGGACTCTCGGGTGCGCCCGGACTCTCCGGCATATACGGTGTTCCCGGCGCCCCCGACGTCTCCGGCGTCCCCGCGATGTATCGGGCCCCCGGCGGACAGCCGTTCGGAGCGGGCGCGGTGCAGCCCGGCGCCGGCCTCGTCCAGCCCGGCTCGGTCTTCGCGCTGCCCGGTATTCCTTTCTCCGGGTCGGGCGGGCTCGCGCCGCCGGCGCCGGGATCGCCGGCGTACGGGGGAGAGCCGGCGCCCGGGATGCCG
This sequence comes from Chloroflexota bacterium, assembly GCA_035537855.1. Lineage (GTDB taxonomy): Bacteria > Chloroflexota > UBA11872 > UBA12225 > UBA12225 > DATLLM01. Next base: position 1,963 of record DATLLM010000230.1, read on the forward strand.
TGGCGCGGAGAGGGCGCGCCGCCGGCGCCTCCCTGGGCGGAAGCGGGCGCACCGGACGCGTCCGGGCTACCGGAACGCCCCTGGGAGACGACCGACGGCGAGCTGGCGCGGATCATCGCCGCGCTGCCGCCGGCGATGTCGGGGCCGGCGGTCGCGGCCGGGCTGCTCGGTCGGGTGCGCTCGCTGGAGGCGCAGGCCGGGACGCGCGAGGGGGCGTCCTGGCCGGCGGCGGCTGCGCCGGCCGGTCCGGGCGCGCCCGCGCCCGGCTGGGCGATGCCGGCGGGATCGATGGGACCGGGAGGACCGGCGGGCGCTCTCGGGGCGGCGGGCCCGGATGGCGGCGAATCCAGCGCCGTTGCGCGCCTGACCGGCGCCGCGCCTGGAGAGGTGACCGCACGCACCGGGGCGCCCACCGGCGGGCCGGCGCCGCTGAATCTGGTCTTCGCCCCCGCGGCGCTGGCCGGCTCCCCGGCGGGTGCGTCCGGGAGCACGGCGGCCGGGGCGCAGGAAGCGCCGGGACCGTGGCCGGGACCGCCTCCTGGCTGGTCGACCCCCGCCGGCGCCGGTCCGGGTGCTGGCTCCGGCCCGGCGAGTGGCGCGGGCGCGGGCGCAACGGGCGGGCTGTCCGGCTTCCCCGACCTGTCCGGCTTCCCGGACAGCGACCTCTTCCGCGCGGACGGCGCAGGCGGCGCGGACGGCGCGGAGGGCGGCGGCCTGGTCGGGAGCGAGGCGGGCGCCGCGAGCGGGCTCTCGTTCGCCGACCTGGACCGGATGAACGAGATCGAGGCGCTCGCCGCGCCGGACGATCCGAACGGCGACGAAGACTCGGCCGAGGGCGCCGAGTCGCTCGAGCACCTGGCCGAAGAGGTCTTTAACATCCTCCGCTGGCGGCTCGCCGCCGAGCGGGAGCGCAACCTGAGCTGAGCGGAGTGAGGGCACGATGGCGAGCGCCACAGGCGGCAGCAACTGGAAGAAGGCGAAGTTCTACAACGCCGACACCGGGAAGGAGGTGGTCGAGTGCCACTTCAATCCCAACGACTTCACCGTCAGCCGCACCAACCAGTGGCAGTCGAAGCGGACGTCCGGCTCCGGCCTGCCGGACACCACGTTCGGCGGCATGGGCGCCCGCTCGCTGACCATGTCCCTGGTCTTCGACTCCTACGAGAGCAAAGCGGACGTCTCCCAGGCCACCGGCTTGCTCGCCGCGCTGATGGAGGTGCCGGCGGTGCGCTCGCCCTCCGGGCGGGCGGCGCGGCCGCCGCACGTCGAGTTCGGCTGGGGCAACTTCCGCAGCTTCCGCGCGGTGATCACCCAGATGAGCCAGAAGTTCACCCTCTTCACGTCCGCCGGGACGCCCGTCCGGGCCACCGTCACGATCACCTTGCAGGAGGTCCCCCGGGAGGCGGCCAAGAACCAGTCGAAGGGGCAGAACCCCACCTCCGTCGCCCGCGGGGCGCGCAAAGCGCGGGTCGTGCAGCCGGGGGATACGATCGACTGGATCGCCTCGGACGAGCTGGGCGACCCCACCGCCTGGCGCATCCTGGCCGACGCCAACGGGCTGGACGACCCACGGCGCCTGCGTCCGGGACAGGTGCTCCTGATCCCGGAGGAAGTCTGACGTGTCGGCCACGGCGCGCACGCAGACGTCGCCCGTGCGCATCAAGCGCGCCGGGGCGGACATCTCCGCCACCGAGATGGATCAGGTGCTGGACGTCACCATCGAGCAGGACCTGGTCCTCCCGGACGCGTTCGCCATCCGCTTCCGGGACAGCGAGCAGCGCGCCGGCCAGGACGAGCAGTCCGTCTTCGCGTTCCTGGACGGCGACCGCTTCGCCATCGGCACCGAGGTGGAGATCCTCAGCGGCCGGGAGGACGTGCCGATCTCGATTCTGAAGGGCGAGGTCGTGGCCGTCGAGGCCGACGCCCGGAGCGACGGCGCGCCCGTGGTCACCGTCCGCGGCTACGACACCGCCTACCGCATGCACCGCGAGCGGAAGAGCCGCACGTTTCTGAACGTCTCCGACGCCGACCTCGTGCGCAAGATCGCCCAGGAGTACGGCTTCTCGCCCCGGCCGGGGCCGGCGTCGACCATCCACGCCCACATCTTCCAGGACAACCAGACGGACTGGGAGTTCCTGCGCACCCGCGCCTACCGCATCGGCTACGAGCTGTTCGTGCGCGACCGGGTGCTCTACTTCCGCAAGCCCGCGTCGACGGGGACGACGCCTGAGGTGGAGTTCTATCTCTCCCTGCTCCGCCTGCGGCTGCGCCTCTCCGCGCCGAGCCAGGTGTCCCAGGTGCAGGTCAAGGGGTGGGACCCCAAGACCAAGCGGGAGGTCGTCGGTCAGGCGTCGACCGCCACCCAGAAGCCGAGCATCGGCGAGTCCCGCACCGGGTCGGCGATGGCCCAGACCCTGGGCACCGGCAAGTACCTCGTCTCCGACCCGGGGGCGACGACGCAGGCCCAGGCGACGCAGCTGGCCCAGTCCATCTTCGACGACATCTCCGGCGAGTTCATCCACCTGGAAGGGACCTGCCTCGGCGATCCGGCGATCAAGCCGGGGCAGTCGATCAAGATCAACAAGGTGGGGAAGCGCTTCAGCGGGCAGTACTACGTCTCCGGGGCGACCCACAAGATCACCCCGGACGAGGGCTTCCTGACCCACTTCGTCGTCAGCGGGCGCCGGCCGCTGACCCTGACCTCGCTGCTCAAGGGTGACGCCCCGGGCGCCCGGGGCCGGGCGAACAGCGCCAGGGGCGGCGGCGGCGGCGCCTACGCCGGCGTCGTGGTCGGTGTGGTCACCAACAATCGCCCCCCGGGCAACGAGCTCCAGGGGCAGGTGAAGGTCAAGTTCCCCTGGCTGGCCAACGACGAGAGCGCCTGGGCTCGCCTGGCCGCGCCGATGGCCGGCGCCGGGCGCGGCTTCTACTTCATCCCCGAGGTGAACGACGAGGTGCTCGTCGCCTTCGAGCAGGGGGACATCAACCGCCCCTACGTCATCGGCTGCGTCTGGAACGGGCAGGACGCGCCCCCGGAGCCGGCGACCAAAGTGGTCGACGGCTCGGGCAAGGTCAACCAGCGCATCCTCAAGTCCCGCCTCGGCCACACCATCACCATCGACGACTCGGCCGACGCCCCGAGCATCTCCGTCGTGGACAAGACGGGGAAGAACTTCGTCAAGATCGAGAGCCAGACCAACAAGCTGACCGCCAAGGTAGACGGGGACATGCTCCTGGAGGCCCGGGGCACGGTGACCATCAAGGGGCAGACGGTGGACGTGCAGGCCCTCAGCGACCTCAAGCTGAAGGGCGTCACCTCCAACCTCGAGGGCACCTCCACCCTGACCGCTAAGGGAGCGACGACCAACGTCGAGGCCAGCGCCACCATGACCGTCAAGGGCACGTCCACGAGCGTCCAGGGCAGCGCCATGACCGAGGTCAAGGGCGGCATCGTGCGCATCAACTAGGCGGCCGGAGCACGCAGCGCACAGCACGCGGGCCGGACGCAGCCGGAAACGGAAAGTCAGAGGACGAGCAGATG
>DATLLM010000231.1:0-12175 GCA_035537855.1 Chloroflexota bacterium
GGACGAGGCTGAGCGACTGCTCGGCCGCGCGGAGCACGGTGTCCACGTCCTCGGCCCGGAACTGGTAGTGGGTGACGATGCGGATGCGCGCCCCGTAGGGGCTGCCGATCTTCACCCCCCGCTCGGCGAGGCCGGCGACGAACTTCCTGGGGTCGACGCGGCTCTCGTCGACGTCGAGGAAGAGGATATTCGTCTCCACCTCCTGCGGGTTGATGGAGATCCCGGGGAGCTGGGCGAGGCCCTCGGCGAGGCGCCGCGCGTTGCGGTGGTCTTCGGCGAGGCGGTCAACCATCTCTTCGAGGGCGACGATCCCGGCGGCGGCGACGACGCCGGTCTGGCGCAGGCTGCCCCCGATCATCTTGCGCCAGCGCCGGGCCTCCTCGATCTGGGCGGTGCTGCCGGCGAGGATCGACCCGACGGGGCAGCCGAGGCCCTTGGAGAGGCAGAAGGTGACGCTGTCGATCTGCTCAACCACCGTGCTGGCGGGGACGCCGAGGGCGACCGCCGCGTTGAAGAGGCGGGCGCCGTCCAGGTGCATGCGCAGGCCGTGGCGGTGGGCGACCTCGGCGACGGCGTTCATGTTGGCGATGGGCACCACCGCGCCCCCGTCCTTGTTCGCCGTGTTCTCCATGCAGACCAGGGCGCTGCGCGGGAAGTGCACGTTGTCCCTGGCCCGGATGCTCGACTCGACCTTGGCCGGGTCCATCGTCCCCCGGCGGGTGGCGATGGGGAGGAGCTGCACCCCACCGAGCGCGGCCGCGCCACCGGCCTCGTTCAGGAAGATGTGGGAGTACTCGCCCACGATGGCCTCGTCCCCGCGGCGGGTCTGGGAGAGGATGCCCACCAGATTGCCCATCGTCCCGCTGAGGAGGTAGAGGGCGGCCTCCTTGCCCAGGCGCTCCGCGGCCATGGCTTCGAGGCGGTTGACGGTCGGGTCTTCGCCGTAGACGTCGTCGCCGACCTCGGCGTGGTACATGGCCTCGCGCATCGCGGCCGTTGGCTGGGTGACGGTGTCGCTGCGTAGATCGATCACGCTCTTCTCCTCAACTGCTGGGCGCCGTGCGGCGGGCTCGCTAGGTTACCGGGCGGGCGGTCTGGCCGATCTGCGCCTCGGTGCCGGCCATCAGGCGCCCGATGTTGTCCTTGTGGGCGAAGATGATCAGCGCCGCCCCGACGATGCTGTAGGCGAGGTACGCGAACGGCACCAGGCCCTGGGAGTAGGCGAGGAGCATCAGCGGCGGGGCGAGGGCGGTGCTGACGACGCTGCCGAGCGAGACGTAGCGCGTGCGCCAGATCACGATCAGCCCGACGGCGATGATGATCAGCAGCACCGGGGGGTACATCACGCCGAGGCAGGTGCCGGAGACCACCACCCCGCGGCCACCGCGGAAGCCGCCGAAGATGGGCCAGTTGTGGCCGGCGGCGACGGCCAGGGCGGCGAGGACGTGGGCCCAGGGCTCGGTCGGCAGCAGCCAGCGGGCGAAGAGGACGGCGGCGATCGCCTTGAGCATGTCCAGCAGGAGGACGGTGGCCGCCGCGCCCTTGCCCATGGTGCGCAGGACGTTGGTCATCCCGGTGCGGTGGCTGCCGAAGTCCCGCACGTCGATGCCGTAGACCAGGCGACCGACGAGCAGGCCGCAGGGGATGGATCCCAAGAGGTAAGCCACCAGCACGGCGGCGAGCCAGCGCAGGACCTCCATGGCGGCGATTGTACGTCTTTTCCCCCCCTCCGACGGAAGGTCCGGGCGCCGCCCTCCGCCCGGCGGTGACCGATAGAGCCCGGCCGGCGGTGACCGATAGAGCCCGGCCGGCGAAGACCGATAGAGCCCGGCCGGCGAAGACCGACTAAGATTGGGGCGTGGACGTGACCGCGACGGCGCCCCTGCTGCCCCGCTACCGCCGCCCGCTCTCCTTCGGCGGGGTGCTGGACGAGACCTTCTGGGTCTACCGCACCGCCTGGCCGAAGCTGATGGCGGTCACCGGTCTGGCGGCCCTCCCCGGGGCGCTGGCCATCGTGCTGCTCACCGGGCAGACCTACCTCCTGAGCGTGAACAACCTCGCCAGCCTGGAGGAGGACCCCGAGGCGATGGCCCGGCTGTTCACCGGGATCGGGCTCGGGGCCTTGCTCGCCGTGCTGGTCTACGGACTGGGCGCCCTGATCGGCCAGGGCGGCGTGACGGCGATGACGGGGGGGCTGGTGCGCGGGCAGACGCCCTCGGTCGCGGCGGCGCTCGGCGCCGCCTTCCGCAAGCTGCTGATCGTGCTCGCCTCGGGGATCGTGCTCGTGCTCGGCATCCTGGGGCTCTACCTGGTCTCCCTGCCGCTGCTGATCGTCGGGCTGGGCGGCCTGCTGGGCGGGCTGGTGATGCTGATCGGGCTGGCCGTCTGGGTGAACCGGCCGCCGGAGCGGCGCGGCAACGGGCTGAAGTGGCTGATCATCCTGGCCTGCCCCTTCGGGCTGGCCCTGTTCTACGGCGTGCGCTGGTCGCTGGCCATTCCGGCCATCTTCCTGGAGAACGCCGGCCCGGTGGCGGCGCTGAAGCGCAGCGGGAACCTCGTCGAGGGGCGCTGGTTCGTGGTCTTCGGGGTCTGGCTCGTGCTGGGGGTGGTGGTCTTCATCCTGCAGAGCATCCCGGCGGCGCTGATCGGACTCGCGGGCACGCTGATCGGGGCGAGCGCCGGCGACCCGGAGGGCGCCGGCCTGGCGGTGGGGATCGCCCAGAACGCGGCCAGCATCGCCGGCTCGATCCTCTTCGGGTCCCTCTCGTTCATCGCCGCGACGATCATGTTCGTCGACGCCCGGAACCGGCTGGAAGGCACCGACCTGGCCGAGCGGCTCGACCTGCTCCAGGACGGCGCCCCGGCGCTCACGTGATCTCCCCCTCGTGATCTCTTTCTCGTGATCTCTTCCTCGTGATCTCTTCCTCGACGCCGCGCCCGACCCCGCGCACCCCCGGGCCGCCGGCGTTGCCGACCGTGTCGACCGTGTCGACCGTGTCGACCGTGTCGACCGCGCCGATCGCCTGAGCGACAGCGGTGGCAGCGGTCGGCGAGACGGCGGCCCTCGAGCGGCTGCACCAGATCCTGGCCCAGCCGGAGTTTCAGGGCGCGCCGCGGCCGGTGTGGGAGCGGGCCTTCATCGCCGTGCGCGACTGGCTGGCCGACCTGCTCCTGGCGCTCCTCGGCGGCGTCCCCGCGGCCGCCCTGGGCCGGTTGGGGTGGGTGCAGGCGGTGGTCGTCCTGGCGGCGCTGGCGGCGCTGGTGGGGCTGACGGTCTACGTCGTCCGGGCGGTCGGGCTGTCCGTCTCCGGTGAGGCGCGACGCCGGGCGGCGGCGGCGGGGGTGCGGGCCCGCTCGGACGCCCTCTGGCGGGAGGGGCAGGCGCTGGCCCAGCAGGGGCGCTTCGGCGAGGCCAGCCGGGCCCTCTACCTCTCGGCGCTCTACGCCCTGGAAGAGCACGACCTGCTGCGGGTTGAGGCCGGACAGACCAACCGGGAGCACGCCGAGCGGGCGGCGCGCGAGCGGCCGGAGCTGGCGGCCACGTTTCAGCGCCTGGTACGGGACTACGACCGCCTGCGCTACGGACACTACGAGCCGGACCGGCCGGCCTTCGAGGCGCTGGCGGCGCTGGTGTCCCGGACGCGGGCCTTCCGCCCCGCCGGGGCGGCGGCGCCGGCGGCGGCGGGGATGGCCCCGGCGGCGTGAGCGGAGTGGGCGAGCGACTGCGCCGGCTGGCCCCCTTGCTGGTGCTCTTCGCCGTGGCCCTGCTGCTGGCCTGGCTGGGGGCCCGCCGGGGGGCCTCCCTGCCCGCCGGGAGCAGCCGCTCCGCGGCGCCGGACGGCGCCCGGGCGCTCTACCTGTGGACGGACGCCATCGGCCGGCGGGCGCAGCGGGTGGAGTCGGCGGCGGCGCTGCGGGCGGCGCGGCCGGCGGCCGTGCTCGTCCTGGCCCCGGTGGTGCCGCTGGACGCGGCGGCCCGGGCGGTGCTGGACGCCGTCCCGGCCGGCGGGGGCACGCTCGTCCTCGCCGGACCGACGGCGGCCTACGGCGGCTACCTGGAGTCGCTCGGCATCTCCGCCGCGAGCGGGACGCTGGCGCGGGAGGCGCGCACCCCGGGGGGCCTGGCGGTGCGGGTCGACTCCCGGGAGCGCCTGGAGGGTGAGGGGACGACGCCCCTGCTGACGGCGCCGGACGGCGAGGCCGTGGCCGTCGGGAAGGCGCGCGGCCCGGGGCGGGTGGTGGTGGTGACCGGGCTGCTGCCGTTCACCAACGCCGGACTGCAGGACGACGATACGGCGCGCTTCGTCTACCGCCTGCTGGACGAGTCCGTCCCTCCGGGAGCGGTGGCCGCGTTCGACGAATCGCACTACCAGGAGGTGACCGCGGCGGGGGAGCCGGTGCAGACGTTCGACGCCCTGCTGCGCGGAACGGCCCCGGGCCGGGCGGCGCTCTACGCCGCGGTCGTCGCCTTCGGCTACCTGCTGCTCTCCGGGCGGCGCCTCGGGCCGCCCCTGCCCCCGGTGGGGGCGACGGCCCCGAGCCGGACGATGTTCGAGCAGGTGCAGGCCCTCGCCGGGCTGTACCGCCGGTCGGGCCAGGTCGGCGCCGCCCGGAGTCACTTCGTCGAGCACTACGGGCGGGTGCTGGCCTCCCGGCGGCTGCCCCCGGCGCAGGAAGGGGCCGCCCGGGCGGCCCTGAGCCAGATCGAGGCGGCCCGCGGCGAGGGCGCGCTGACGGAGGCGGTCGACCGGATGGAGGCGGCGCTCGCTCCCCCGGCGGCGTCCGCTCCGGTACCCTGACCGGACGATGACTCCGCAGGAGCTGTGCGCCGCCGCTCTCGATCGGGCCGGACACGTGCTGGTCGAGGCGGCGGCGCCGTTCCGGCTGCTGCTCGCCGCGTTCCTGGTGGACGGGCACGTCCTGATCGAGGGGGTGCCGGGGACGGCGAAGACGCTGATGGCCCGCACCATCGCCCAGCTGGTCACCGGCCAGGACGACGCCGCGCGCGCCGGGCGGCGCTTCCAGCGCATCCAGTTCACGCCCGACCTGATGCCGTCCGACATCCTGGGCACGATGGTCTTCGACAGCGCGAGCACGACGTTCAGCTTCCGCCCCGGACCGATCTTCGCCAGCGTGGTCGTGGCGGACGAGGTCAACCGCGCCCCGGCCAAGACGCAGTCCGCCCTGCTGGAGGCGATGGAGGAGCGCCAGGTGACGATCGAGGGGCGGGCGCAGCGCCTGCCGCCCCTGTTCATGGTGGTGGCGACGCAGAATCCGGTCGAGTTCGAGGGCACCTACCCCCTGCCGGAGGCCCAGCTCGACCGCTTCCTGTTCAAGATCAACGTCGGCTACGCCTCGGCCGGGGCGGAGCGGGAGATCGTCCTGCTGCACCACCGCGGCTTCAGCACCGGCGACCTGTCCGGGGCGGGGATCGAGCCCCTGCTGGACGAGGCGAGCTTGCTCGACGTGCGCCGCCAGGTGGGGGCGGTGCGCCTGGACGACGATCTGGCGGCCTACGTGGTCGAGGTCAGCCGGGCGACCCGCAGCGCGCCCGAATCGCAGTACGGCTCGAGCGTGCGCGGGGCCATCGGGATGATGCGGGCGAGCAAGGCCCTGGCCGCGTTCGCCGGCCGGGAGTACGTCACCCCGGACGACGTCAAGGAGGTGGCCCCGGCGGTGCTGCGCCACCGCGTCGTGCTCAAGCCGGAGGCCGAGCTGGACGGGGTGACGGCGGACGACGTGGTCGGGAGCATCCTGGGCAACGTCCCCGTGCCGCGGTAGGGCGGCGACCGCCCCGGGGCCCTCCAGATCGTGCCCACGCGACGTCTGCTGCTGCTGGCCCTGGCGGTCGCCCCGCTGGCCGCGTTCGGGGGGGCGGCGGCCGCGCTCGCCGTGCTGCTCGTCCTGCTGCTGCTGGCCGGCGCGGCGGCGGACTGGCGCCTGGCCGGAGACATCGCCCGGGTGGCGGCGACCCGGGAGGTGGCGGACAAGCTCTCCCTCGGGGCCTGGAACCCCGTGCGGCTGGTGCTGCGCAACGGCGCGGCGCGCGCCCTGCGGCTGGACGTGCGGGACGTCTACCCGCCGGACTTCCGCGTCCGGCTCGGCGACCGGGAGCTGGAGCCGGGGGCGGCGACGGCGGTGCCGGGCCGGCTGCCCGAGCCCCTGCTCCCGGGAGGGGAGCGGATCGTGGAGTACCGCGTCGGGCCCCGGCAGCGGGGCGACTACCGCTTCGAAGGACTGCACCTCCGGGCGACCGGGCCGCTGGGCTTCGTGCGCCGGGCGCACGCCGTCCCCGGCGGCGCCGCCGGGGTGCGGGTCTACCCCAACCTGCGCCAGGTGCAGCGGTTCGAGCTGCTGGCGCGGCGGGGGATGGAGCTGGAGGCGGGGCAGCGGGCGCTGCGGGTGGCCGGCGCGAGCACGGAGTTCGAGCGCCTGCGGGAGTACGGCCCGGACGACGACTACCGCCTGATCAACTGGAAGGCGTCCGCCCGGCGGGGCAAGCTGATCGTCAACCAGTACGAGGCGGAGCGCAGCCAGAATCTGGTGCTGATGATCGACGCCGGGCGCCTGATGGGGGCCCGGGTGGACGAGCCGGCGGGGGACGTGGCCGGCGCCCTGACCGCGGGAGACATCCCGGCCGGGCTGACCAAGCTCGACCACGTGCTCAACGCCGCCCTGCTGCTGGCCTACGTCGGCACCGTGCGCGGCGACCGGGTGGCCCTGCTGGCCTACGCGGACGGGGTGCGGCGCTTCATCCCTCCGGGACGGGGGCGGCGCACCTTCCTGACGATGACCGAGGCGCTCTACAACCTGCGCGCCGAGCCGGTTGAGCCGGACCACGGGCTGGCCTTCGGCTTCCTCGCCGGGCGCAACCTGCGCCGGTCGCTGGTGGTGCTGTTCACGGACCTGGCCGATCGCGAGGCGGCCGGGCAGCTGGTGGCGCAGCTGCAGCGCGCCGCGCGGCACCACCAGACCGTCTGCGTCACCCTGGGCGATCCGGCGGTGATCCGGCCGGCGGCGGCCGTCCCGGACGGCCCCGAGGCGCTCTACGAGAAGATGGTCGCCCAGCGCCTGCTGGACGACCGGGCGGCCGTGCTGGCGACGCTGCGCGGCAGCGGGGTGCTCTGCCTCGACACCCGGGCCGACCGGCTCAGCCCGGCGCTGATCGAGACCTACCTGGAGCTCAAGCTGCGCGGGCGGGTCTAGCGCCGGGCGGGTCTAGCGCCGGCCGGGTGGAGCGCTGCCCCCGGAGCCGGGCCTGAGCCACCAGGCGATGAGGGCGGCCCAGATCAGCCACAGCAGGGGGCCGAGGGCCACCTTGTACGGCGTGGGCAGGCCGGAGGGGGAGACGAAGCCCTCGACCAGCCCGGCGAGGACGAACACCGGCGTCGTCCCCAGGAGCAGCTCGACGGACTGTCGTCCGCCGCGGACCAGGGCGTCGCGCCGGCGCAGCAGGCCGGGCCGCAGCATACCGTCGCCGAGGCGCAGGCCGGCGGCGCCGGCGACGGCGATGCAGGTCAGCTCGAGGTAGCCGTGGGCGGAGACGAAGTCCCCGAGCAGGCCGCCGACGCCGTAGAACGCGGCCGCGCCGAAGACCGCGCCGAGGAACAGCCCGTTGAAGACGAGCACGTAGACGGTGCCCAGGCCGGCGAGCACGCCCCCGGCGAAAGCCAGGAACGAGATGCGGATGTTGTTGGTGAAGATGACGGAGGCCATCAGGGGGCGCAGGGGCCCCTCGATCTCGGTCCACGTCCGCCCCCGCTCCATCAGCTCCCGCATCGCCCCCGGGACGAGGGCGTTGCGCAGGGTGGGATCGAGCAGCCCGGCCAGGAAGCCGAGCAGCCCGGGGAGGAAGAGCAAGGCGGCGGCGACGGCGACGTACCCCCGAGCGGCGGCGAGGCGCCGGGCGAAGTCCGTGGTGAAGAACGCCCCGAGGCGGCGCCAGGTGGACGGGGGGGCGCGGTAGAGGCGCAGGTGGGCCCGGGCGGCGAGGGCGTTCAGGGTGGCGGTGAGCTCGTCCTCCGGGAAGTCTCGCCGGGCGATGGCCAGGTCCGAGACCACCTGCCGGTAGGTGCGCCCCAGATCGTCCAAGTCGGCGGCGGGCATCCGGCGCAGGCCGTTGCCCTCGCTGCGGGCGAGGAGCTCCTCGAGCCGGAGCCAGTCCGGCCGCCTGCGCTCGATAAACTGATTCAGGGATGGCATCGGTCGATACTCAGACTGAGGCGGACTACGCCGTACTGACTCCGGAGCGGATCACCCTCCAGTATGACGTGGCCGGGATCGGCTCGCGCTCGGCCGCGGCGCTGATCGACACGGCCATCCAGGTGGCGGTGCTGGCCCTGCTGACCGTGGTCGTGGCCCTCGTGGCGCGGCTGGTGGGGGCGTCGGCCCGATCGCTCGACTTCCCGGACGCGAGCACCCTGGGGGTCACCGTCCTGATCGCCCTGTTCGTCGTCTGCGTCTTCGCCGTCCTGTTCGGCTACTACATCCTGTTCGAGATCATCTGGAGCGGCCAGACGCCGGGGAAGCGGATGCTGGGACTGCGCGTGCTGCGGGAGAACGGCTACCCCCTGCGCGCCGGCGACGCCACCGTGCGCAACCTGGTGCGGATCGTAGACGCCCCGCCGTTCGGGGCGGTGGTGGGGCTGACCGTGATGCTGTTCAACAAGCAATCGCGGCGCCTCGGGGATTTCGCCGCCGGATCGATCGTGGTGCGGGAGGGGGTGCGCCGGGGGGTGGCCGCGCTGACCGCGCCGCCGGCGCAATCGCCGGCGGACGGCGCGGCGGGCGCCGGGCCGCTGCTCTCTCCCGCGGACGCCAGCCTGGTGCGGGACTTCCTGGTGCGCCGCGACCGACTCGATCCCGGCTCGCGCCAGCGGCTGGCGGAGCGCCTGGCGGACGCCCTCGCCGCGCGCTACGGGTTGCAGGCGCGCCGGGCCGGCTCGAGCACCGAGGTCTTCCTCGAGCGGCTGGCCGAGCGCTGACGCCGGGGCGCGCCCGGAGCGCTGTCACCGCCCTTCCAGGAGAGCGCGGCCGGGCGACCGGCTAGGCGACGTCCACCACCACCGGGCGGACGCCGTTGCTGCCGTAGCCGTACTTGTTCCAGCGGGCGCTGGCCGGCTGCGTCGCCCCGGTAGCGTCCGTCGCCCGGGCGCGCAGGACGTGGCGCCCGGGCTCGACCGCCTCCCAGTCGAACTCCCAGGAGCGCCAGGCGTACGAGCCGGAGGCGCTCAGCAGGCGGGCCGGCTGCCACTGCTCGCCGCCGTCGACGGCCACCTCGATGCGCACGATCTCGCCCACCCCGGACCAGGCCTGACCGCGGACGGTGACCGGACCGCGGGCGACGGTGGCGCCCTCCGTCGGGTCGACGATGAGGGACTTGACCAGCATCTCCCGCACGGGGACGGGCTGGCCCCCGTTGTCGTAGTCGTAGATGTAGCGCCGGGCCTGGTAGTAGCCGCCGAAGGGCTCGGTCAGGCCCTCGATGCGGGCGACCCACTTGACGCTGGCCATCCCGTACCAGGCGGGGACGACGAGGCGCAGGGGCGCCCCGTGGTCGGCCGGCAGGGGCTGGCCGTTGAGCGCGAACGCCAGCAGCGTGTCCGGGTGCAGGGCCTTCTCCCGGGGCAGGGCGCGGCCGAAGGGGATGTCCTGGGGCGGGCCGTCCTTGGGCCGCCCCCGGTCGGCGCCTTCCACCAGCACCTCGATCGCATCCGGGCGCAGTCCGGCCCGCTCCAGGACGGCCGCCAGGGGCACGCCCGTCCACTCCCCGGTGCTGACCGCGCCCTGCTGCCAGGGCTCGCCGCTTGGCAGGGGGAACAGGGAGGTGCGCCCGTTGCCGGCGCACTCCATCGTGCTGACCAGGGTGCGGCTACCCATCGCCTGCAAGTCGGCCAGGCTCAGGCTGAGGGGCGCGCCGACGGCGCCGCCGACGTCCACGCGGTGGCGCTGCGGGTCGAGCGCCGGGACGGCGAAGTTCGAGCGGACGTAGAAGGCGGCGGTGGGGGTGAGCGCCTCCCCGAGGGGCTCGATCCCCGATTCGGCGTTGAACGGCGCGGGCTTGACGACGACGAGGCTGCTCTGCTCCGGACTCATGCCCCACATGGTACGGCCGCCGAGCGGAGCGAGGCCGAGGACAAGAACAAGAAGAAGGGGTAATTGAGCTTGAAGGAGACGCTCTTGCGCGGGAGGGAGTGGGAGGGCCGGCGCCCGTAGAGAAACCCTCTGCGCGGGAGGGAGTGCGGTGGCCGGCGTCCGTAGAGCACGCACCTGCGCGGGCGGGAGTGCGGTGGCCGGCGTCCGTAGAGCACGCACCTGCGCGGGTGCCTCCGCTGGGGGCGGCCGCCAGGGGGCCGCGAGGCCGCCCCGTCCACGGCCGTGAGGGCGTGGGGCGCGTACGGCTCTGGGGTTCTGCCCGGGCGCCTGGTCGCCCACCGGTGGGCGAGGCAGGGCCCTCCGGCACCGCCCCGGCACCCGGACCGCCCGCCGGTGGGCAGCCTGCGGCTCGGGGGCTCCGCCCGGGAGCGCGGACCGCTGGGAGCTGGCAGTGTCGGGCGGTGGCGTCCGGCAGCGGGCCGTGGCCCCGCCCTCGCTGCCGGCGCAGGTGGGACCTCGCGGCCCCCTGGCGGCGGCCGGCTGCGGAGGCACCCGCGCAGAATCGGGCTCCTCGGGCGCCAGGGCTGGCGACCTCCCCGGGCCCCGCGCAGGAGCGTGCCCTACGGGTGCCGGTCCTTCTGGGCTTAGTTGTCTTTCTCGTCCGGCTTGCGCGGGCGGAAGCGCAGCCGGATCGTCGTGCCCCGGAACTCGTAGGCCCGGCGCAGGGTGTTCTCCAGGAAGCGCTCGAAGGCGAAGTGGACGTACTCGGGGTCGTTGACGAAGAAGACGAACGTCGGCGGGGCGACGTCCACCTGGGTGGCGTAGTAGAGGCGCAGGATGTGGCCCTTGTGGGAGGTCGGCGGACGCTCGGTGATGGCGCGGGTGATGAGGTCGTTGAGCTGGCCGGTGCTGATGCGCTTGTGGCGCTCGGCGTTGACGGCCAGCACCTCGTCGAGCACGCGGTTGACGCGCTGCCCGGTGAGGGCCGAGGTGAACAGGACGGGCACCCAGGGCATGAAGTTCAGCTCCCGGGCGATGACGTCCTGGAAGCGGCGCACCGTCTGGCTGTCCTTCTCCACCAGGTCCCACTTGTTCACCACCAGGATGCAGCCCTTGCCCTCGCGCTCGATGGCGCCGGCGATGTGCTGGTCCTGGGCGGCGAGCAGCTCGGTGGCGTCCACCACCAGCAGGGCGATGTCCGCGCGGGCGACGGCGCGGGTGGAGCGCAGCACGCTGTACTTCTCGATCCCCGGCTCGATCCGCCCGCGGCGCCGAATCCCGGCCGTGTCGATCAGCAGGAAGCGCTGCCCCTTGTACTCCAGCTCGGTGTCGATGGCGTCGCGGGTGGTGCCGGGGACGTCGCTGACCACCACCCGCTCCTCCCCCAGGAGGCCGTTGAGCAGGCGCGACTTGCCGACGTTGGGGCGCCCGACGATGGCCACCTTGATCCGGCCGTCGTCCTCGTCCTCGTCCTCGACCCGGGGCGCCTCCAGGCGGTCGACGATGGCGTCCAGCAGGTCGCCGGAGTTCGAGCCGTGGTAGGCGGAGACGGGGATGACGTCCTCGAAGCCCAGGGCGTAGAACTCGTTCGCGGCCTCGCGCCGGGTCTGGTTGTCCGCTTTGCCGGCGACGACGATCACCGGCTTGGCGCGGCGCCGCCCCTCGCCGGCGGTCAGCATCCCCTGGCGCAGCAGGAGGGCGATCTCCTCGTCCGCGCCGGTGGGGCCGGTGGTGCTGTCCACCGCCAGGAGAATCAGGTCGGCCTCCTCGACCGCCACCCGCACCTGGTTGGCGACGGCGGCCATCATGTCCGTCGCCGGGGTCAGCTCCAGCCCGCCGGTGTCGATCAGGGAGAAGACCCGCCCGCTCCACTCCACGTCGCCGTAGATGCGGTCGCGGGTGGTGCCGGGGATGTCCTCGACGATCGCCCGGCGGCCGCCGACGAGGCGGTTGAAGAGGGTGGATTTGCCGACGTTCGGGCGGCCGACGATGGCGACGACGGGGAGGGGAGCCACGGCGCGTCTACCGGGCACCGGCCGCCAGCGGCTCGGCCGCGGCGGCGGAGGGGGCACTCGGGGCA
>DATLLM010000232.1:0-3129 GCA_035537855.1 Chloroflexota bacterium
GACGAACGCCTGCAGGTTCTTGGGGCGGGTCTCGCCCCCGCTGAGGACGAAGGCCTCCTTGGCGGTCTTCTGGAGGGCGGGGATGATGTCCCCCCGGTTCCCGGTCCAGGTCAGGTGCTCGGGGCCGCAGAGCCAGGCGGCGAAGTCGGCGGCGGCTTCGAGGCGGGGGCTGTCCTTGACGACGAAGATCTCTTCGGTGCCGGCGAAGGCGCCCTTGACCTTCTTGCCGCCGTCGACGAGGGTCGGCACCTCGGCCAGGTCCCAGTCGAAGCTCTCCTTGCGGAAGGGGGGCAGGCCCCAGGTGCCGCCGGCGAACTGGGCGACGCGCCCGGTGGCGAAGAGGGGCAGCAGCCCGATCTCCCCGTTCTCCTGGGGGGTGGGGGAGATGCCCTGCCGGTCCCAGAACTCCCGCATCATGGTCAGCACCTTGAGGGTCTGCGGGTTGTTGAAGGTCACCTTGGTGGCGTCGGCGTCGAACCAGCCGCCGCCGTAGGCGACGGGCCAGTAGTTGGTGTAGTACTGGGCGTTGTTGGCCCAGATCTTCTGGGGGCCCTCACCGGAGGTCAGGCGCTTGCCGGTATTGAGCAGGTCGTCCCAGGTCTGGTCGTCCGTCGGCAGGGGGACGCCGGCCTTGGCGTAGACGCCCTTGTTGACGAAGCTGGCGCTGGTGTTGATGCCCATCGGGAAGGCGTACATCTTGCCCCGCCACTTCATGGCGTCGACGATGGGCGCGAAGTAGTCGTCCAGCTTCAGCTTGCGCGCCGCCATCAGGGGCTCCACCGGGGCGAAGGCCTGGTAGAACTGCCAGTGGCCGACGCCGAACCAGCCGACGTCCGGGGGCTGCCCGCCGGCCAGGGTGGTGGTCAGCTTCTCCGTCGGGTTGGTGTTCCACATCGGCTCGATGGTGACGTTGGGGTACTTGGCGCTGTACGTCTTCATCGCCCACTCGGCCCACTCCTGCTTGGGCGGGGTGTAGGTGGGCCACTCGAAGCTCAGCTTGACCGGCTGCTTGCTCTGGGCGCTCGCGCCACCGGCGCCCGAGCCGGCGGCCCCACCGGGGCCGCAGGCGGCCAGCGCGGCCACCCCGGCGAGGGCCACCGCACCGCCGAGTCCCGACCGCATCAAACCGGCCCGCGTCCAGCGGGTGCCCCGGGTGCCCCGGGACGCCCGCCCTGCCACAACGTCCTCCACGACGCCTCCTCTTCCTCTTCCGCTTCGGCCCCACCGGTATCCTCTGCCTACCCCGAGGAACGCGCCACGTCCCCTCACGCTGAAGGGGAGGCCGATTCCGTCGCGGTAGAGCGGTAGGTTCACCGAAGATGTTACTCGACGTACACGGCCACCCCTCGATCGACCGCAGCCGCCTGCCGGACCTGATCGCCGCCCTCGAGCGGTGGGACGCCCGGCTGCTGCTGGCCGACCTCGGCGCGAGCGACGGCGGCTGGCTGCACGACCCGGAGGTCCCGCACTGGAGGTCCGGCAACGAGCTCTGCGCCGCGGTCGTGGCGCAGCACCCCGACCGGTTCTTCGGCTACTGTTACGTCAACCCGAAGCACCCCCGGGAGGCGCTCGACGAGATGGAGCAGCGCCTCAACGGGCAGCGCGACCTGTTCGGGGCGCTGAAGCTGTGGGTCGCCCTGCGCTGCGACGACCGCCGGCTCGACCCCCTGATGGAGTTCTGCGCGGCCTACGAGGTGCCGGTGCTGCAGCACACCTGGGTCAAGGCCGGCCCGGCGGGGCCGGGCTCGGGCAACCTGCCGGGGGAGTCGACGCCGGACGACCTGCTGCGGCTGGCCCGGCGCCACCCCCGGGTGCGCTTCTTCGGGGGGCACACCGGCGGCGACTGGGAGTGGGGCATCGCCGCCATGAAGCAGGTGGACAACATCTGGCTGGACATCGCCGGGGGCGACGCCACCGGGGGCTACATGGAGGCGGCCCTGCGAGCGGTCGGCGCCGGCCGGATCGTCTACGGCACGGACGTCACCGGACGCTCGGTGACGTCGCAGCTGGCCAAGGTGCTGGCCGTCGATCTGCCGGCCGCCGACCGGGACCGGATCCTGTGGCGCAACGCCGTGGACATCCTGGGAGAGCGCCTGCCGGCGGCCTGGAGGGCGGCTTTCGCCCGCGGCGGGGCGTCCGGCGAGCCGCGCCTGCCGGAGGTGCCCCCGGGGGGCTACGTCGACGCCAACGCCTTTCTGGGGGACTGGCCGGGCCGGCGCCTGTACGGCACGCCGCCGCCGGCGCAGGCCGACCTCGTCCCGGAGCGGCTGGCCCGGATGGACGCCCTGGGCATCAGGCGGGCGGCCGTCTCCTTGCTGGACGCCACCTGGCTGAAAGACGCGGGGGTGGCCAACGCCGAGCTGGCCGCCCTGGTGCGGACGGCGCCGCAGCGCCTGTTCCCGGTGTACACGCTCAACCCCATCTTCCCCGCCTGGGCCGAGCACTTCGAGCGCTGCCGCAGCGCCTACGGGCTGGCCCCGGGGACGGGAGCGCTGCGCCTCTTCCCGGCCTACCACGGCTACCGGCTGGACGACCCCGCGGTCGACGCCTGCCTCGAGCGGGCGGCGGCGGCCGGGCTGCCGGTGGTGCTCACCTGGCAGCTGGAGGACGCCCGCATGCAGGGCGCGGCGATGCAGGCGCCGGACCTGGAGGCCGGGGCGGTGGCCGCGCTCGCGGCGCGCCATCCCGGGCTGCGGCTGGTGGTCACCGGAGCGATCGGGAGCCAGATCCGGGCCACGGCGCGGGGCCTGCCGGGCGAGTCCCGGGTGTGGTTCGACCTCTCCCGGGTGCAGGGCCCCATCGACGCCCTGCGCGGCCTGTGCCGGGAGGTGGGCGAGGCGCACTTGCTGTTCGGCACGAACACCCCCCTGCACGTCGCCGCCTCGCCGGTGCTGGAGATCGCGGACGCCGTCGCCGCCGGGCTGGCGCCGGCCGCCGCCGCCGCCGTCCGCTACGGCAACGCGGCCGCCGCCCTCGGCCTGGAGTGACCGGCCGCCGGGGCGGCGGTTGACGGCGCACCGCGCGGGTGTCTATGGTGGCGGCGCCGGCGGGGGACGCACTCCCGGGGTGGAGGAGTTCTGGAGATGGCAGAGCACGCGGCGCGGGGCGCGCGACGGATCGGGGCGGTGG
>DATLLM010000233.1:0-4422 GCA_035537855.1 Chloroflexota bacterium
GGCCAGCGGGGCCGCCCCCGCACCCGCGGTGACCGGCTGCCCACGCCGGCGGCGCTGGCCACGGCGCGCACGGCGCACGGCACCTGGCACCGCCTGCGGCTGGTGCTCTACGGCAAGACCGTCACCCCCCTGGTCTTCCGGGGGACCGCCCTGTGGTACGGGGCGCTGCGCGCCCAGCCCATCCGCTTCGTGGTCGTGCGCGACCCCAGTGGCCGGCGCCGCGACGAGACCTTCTTCTGCACCGACTTGGCCGTGGGGGCCGCCTTCCTCCTGACCACGTATGCCAAGCGGTGGAGTCTGGAGGTCACCTTCTTCGACTGCAAGCAAGCGCTGGGCTTCGAGGACCCGCAGAACCAAGCCGCCCGCGCCGTGCGGCGCACCGCGCCCTTCGTCGGGCTGGTCTACGCCCTGGTCGTGCTTCGTGCTGTGGGCCGCGCAGCAGGCGCGCCGCGGGGAGCGCTTCGGGTGGCCGCACCGCCCCTGGTACCGCCACAAGCCCGGTCTGGCGTTCCACGACCTGCTCGCCGCCGTCCGCCAGGGTGGCCTCAGTCGGGCCGCCCACGCCAGCGTCGGCATTTCGCACGCACCCTGCCGGCCACGGCGCCCGCAATATGCCCGTTCCCGTCATGGGCCTACCAAAGCCTGCTGAGCATAAGGGCGCAACTCGAGCCTAGACGTTGCCTTCCTGCTTGAGGATGGCCTCCGCCTCCGGCTTGCAGATGTTGATCAGCTCGCCGATGGATTGCTGCCCGTTCTGGACGCGGGTCCACTCCCGGTTGATCGGCACCATGGCCTTGTCCCACCCCTTGGGGCGGTTCTCCAGGCGGGCCCAGTTCTCCATCACCTCGAAGACGACCTTGCCGTTCTTGGCCGGCCCGCGCGTCTCGGGCCACTTCTCGACGGCCTTCTTGTGGGACATGAAGTTCCCGGCCTCCATCTGCAGGCGGGAGCCCTCCTCGCCGACGAAGAACTTGATCAGCTCCCAGGACATGTCCGGGTTCTTGTTCTTCCCGTTGGTGATGATCCCGTAGGCGTTGCCCGCCATGCGGGTGGCCCGCTTCTTCCCCGGCACCTGCGGGATGGCCTGGATGTCCCAGTCGAAGGGCACGGCGTTGGAGCCCACCGGAGCGGTGTTCTGGTTGCTGGCGTACATCCGGAAGCGCCCGGTGGAGAACTGGGCCTGCTGGGAGCCGGTCAACCCGCTGTTGGTGGCTTCGGTGGGGGAGGGGGCCGCGTGGTGCTTGAGGACGAGGTCGGCGAGGTACTGCAGCGCCTCGCGCGCCTGGGGCTGATCGATGATGCACTGCTTGCCGTCGGCGGAGAAGAACTCGGCCCCGTACTGCCAGAACATGGAGAGGCCGGAGGAGGCGCCCCCGAGGTTGGTGGCATTCTGGATGGCCCACTTGGCCTGCTGGGCGTCGTCCTTCCAGTCGGTCAGCTTGAGGGCGTAGTCGACGAACTCGGCGTGCGTCCAGTCCTTGCCCGGCTCCTTGAGCCCGGCGGCCTGGAGGGCGTTGCGGGCGTAGTAGATGATGGTGGCGTGCACCTCGCGGGGGAGGCCGATCTGGCGCGGCGAGCTCGCCCCCGCGGGCACCACCTTGAAGGCCTGGAAGATGGTGGGGAAGTAGTCTTCCGCTTTGACCGCCTTGTCCTTGGCCAGGTAGGGGCCGACGTCCGAGAAGTGGGGGTACTGCTGGAGGAAGGCGGTGTGGGTGGCCGCGACGTCCGGCATCGTCCCGGCGGCGACCAGGATGGCGAACTTCTCCTGGTTGTCGTTGGGCTCGACGACCCCGTCGTACTCCACCTTGGCGCCGGGGAAGGCCTTCTCGAAGTCCGCGACGCGCTGCTCGAGGGCCTTGCGCACGGGGAGCTGCAGGGGGTGGTCGAGAATCCACAGCGGCCCCGCGGCCGGCCGGCCGGCGGGGGCGCTGCCCTGCTCGGCCGGACGGGACTGCGCCCCCTGGGTGCCACTCCCACAGGCGGCGGCGAGGCTGGCGAGGCCGGCGAGGCCGGCCCCCATGACGCGACGACGGCTCGGGCGCAGGGTGCCCATCAAACGAATCCTTCCCTTGGTTTCTGGAGAATGGCCTCGAAGGCGGGCAGGTTCTGCGAGAGGGCCTGCTCGATCGTCTGCTCGCCCTTCCAGGCCGGTGCGAATGCGGTGTTGAGCTGCTCGTTGAACTCCGACCAGCGGAAGTTGGCCGGCTGGTGCCAGGGGGCCGCGCCCTCGATCAGGTCGACCCAGACGGCGTGGGACTTCATGTCGCTCATCAGCTTGGGGTGGCGCAAGACGGACTTGCGCAGCCCCGGGCGGCTGGCGCCGGAGAGGATCGCCGGCAGCTGCGTCTCGGGCTCCATGATGAACTTGAGGAAGCTCCAGGCCGCGTCGGGGTTCCGGGAGAGGGAGGACATGGTCATCGCGTTGATGGTCAGCTGGGTGCCCACCTTCCCCGTCGACCCCTTGGGCAGGATCACCATGCCCCAGGGGAAGCGCCCGGCGATGCCCTTCTCCCCGGGGGCGAACTGGGTGCCGTAGTTGCCCTGGAACATGGCCAGGCGCCCCTGCACGAAGAGGTCGCTGAGGTTGGCCCCCGCCGGCGCGGCGACCCGGTGGCGCGTCCACAGGTCGCGGTAGACGTTCAGCGACTGGATCCCCGCCGGGCTGCCCAGGATCGTCTTCTTCCCTTCCTTGTCCAGAAAGTCGGCGCCGTTCCCCCGGACGATGGGGGTCAGGCCGAGGTAGTCGGTCACGGGGTGGAAGCCGTAGACGTCCGCCTGCGCGTCCCCGGTGACCCGGCTGGAGGCTTTGGCCACCTCGATCAGGCGGTCCCACGTCCAGGTGCCGTCCGGCGCCTTGAACCCGGCGCGGGTGAGCAGCTCCTCGTTGTAGAGGAGCCCGGTGTAGCCGGGGTGCCCGCCCCAGGGGAGCCCTTGCAGCTTGCCGTCCACCTTGAGGGTGTCCAGGGCCGAGGGGACGTAGTCCTTGAAGTCGTACTTGTCCGCCCGGGCGAGGGAATCGAGCTCCTTGAAGACCCCCCGCACGCCGAGGGCGTTGAAGCCCCCCGTGCTGGCCCAGACGACGTCCGCCAGGTCCTTCCCCAGGTGGCCGGTGACCACCTTGGCCCAGTAGTCCGGCTCGCCCCCGAGGGAGGCGTGCTCCACCTGGATGTTGGGGTACATCTTGGTGAAGGCCGGAATGATCACCTGCTCCATGCCCGTGCCGTCGCCACCGCCACGGGTGACGACGCCGATCTTCACCGGGCCCTTCGTCTGCGCCCCCGCCCCCGGCTCGCCCCCGGGCGCCGCGCAGCCGGCAAGGAGCAGGGCGAGTGCCGTGGCGCTTCCTGCGCCGCCGGTGGCACCCGCAAGGGCACCCCGTCGCGTCCTCCTCTCGGTCATCCTCATCCTCCCAACACGCTCTGCGCCCTCGTGGCCCGCCGTGCGGCGCGCCGCGCCGGCGCGCCCCCGCGGCGCGCCCGGGAGGGAGCATAGGTACGGGCAGGCAGCGCCGTCAACCGGGCGAGCTCTTGGCGGGCTGCCGGCAACGGAAGCGCACGGCTCCGCGCGGACGCCACCAGGAGTACGAGGAGTACTACGGGGAGTAAAGGGAGTCGGTTCTGCGCGGGGGCTGCCGTCCGGCTCGCGGCGGCCCCGTGGCGGTCTGCCCGCGGCGTCGCCCGCGCAGCGCCGGCCCCTTCTCAGGCGCCGGCGACGCGCCCCGCTTCCAGGGTGATGACCCGGCCGGCGCGGCGCAGCACGGCCGGGCTGTGGGTGGCCACCAGGCAGGCCACCCCCTCGTCGCGGACGAGCGCGAAGAGGCGCTCCCAGAGCTGCGCCTCGGTCTCCACGTCCAGGGCGCTGGAGACGTCGTCCAGGACGAGGAGGGACGCCCCGCGGACGTACATCCGGGCCAGGGCGGCGCGCAGGGCCTGCCCCCCGGAGAGGCGGACGCCGCGGGCGCCGACGAGGGTGTCCAGACCGTCCGGCAGGGCGGCCAGGTCGCGGTCGAGCGCGGCGCGCCGGGTGGCGCGCCGCAGCGCTTCCGGCGTGGCCGGCAGGCCGAGCAGGAGGTTCTCCCGCACCGTGCCGGAGAGGAGCGCCGGCACCTGGGGGGTGTAGGCCACCCGGGGCGGCACCAGGTAGCCACCCGGGTCGCGCAGGGGGCGCCCGTTCCAGCGCACCTCGCCCGCCTGGGATTCGACCAGCCCCAGCACCGCCCGCAGGAGCGTCGTCTTCCCGGCGCCGACGCGCCCGGCGACGGCCGTGACGCTGCCCGGCTGGAGGCTGAAGGAGACGTCAGCGATCCCCCGGCCGCTGGCGGGGTGGCGGCTGGTCAGCCCCACCACGTCGAGGCGGCGCAGCCGGTCGTCCGCCACCGGGTGGGCGGCCGGCGCGGCGGCGGCCGCCCACCCGGTGGCGGAC
>DATLLM010000234.1:0-19014 GCA_035537855.1 Chloroflexota bacterium
GGCCGGCGCCCGGCGCCGGCCCCGCCCCGGCGCCCGCGACCGGCCCGAGCACGCCCCACGGACGGCTGCGCACGCGGAGCAAGCTGCGCCAGCGGCTGGGCGCCTTCCTGGCCGACGCCCTGCTGATCCATCTGGGCTTCGTCCTGGCCTACTGGCTGCGCTACGACGTGAAGCTGATCACGGCGGACACGGGGGAGTTCTTCGACGCCCCCTTCGCCGCGTACTACCTGGCCGAAGCGCTGCTGATGGTGGTCGCCCTGACCGTCTTCGCCCGGCGCGGGCTGTACCAGCTGAAGCGCACGACGCAGTGGCTGGACGAGGTGGGGACGATCCTCTCCGGGGTGACGCTCGGCACCTCCGTGCTGGTGATGGTCTTCTACGTCTTCCGGCCGGGCGTGACCTCCCGCCTGATGCTCTTCTACGCCTGGATCCTGATCGTCTTCCTGCTCGCGGCGGCGCGGCTGGTGGGGCGGTGGGTGATCGGCCACCGCCGGCGGCAGGGGATCGGCGTCGCCCGCGTGCTCGTGGTCGGCGCCGGCCACATCGGCAAGATGGTGATGCAGCAGATGGCCGGGCGGCCCGGGCTGGGCTACGTCCTGGCCGGCTTCTGCGACGACGTCTTCTGGACCCAGCAGGTGCCCTTCGGGCGCTTCCAGTGCCTCGGTCCGGTGGCCGACCTGCCCCGCGTGCTGCGCGACTTCGGCGTCGACGAGGTGGTCATCGCCCTGCCCTCGGCCGAGCACCAGCGCATCCTGGAGATCGTCGCCCTGTGCGAGCGCAACGGGGTGGACTTCCGGCTCGTGCCGGACACCTTCGAGCTGACCCTGGGCTCCCTGGAGATCGACCATCTGGCGGGGATCCCGCTCATCGGGCGGCGCGAGACGGCGCTCAAGGGCATCAACCTGGCCGTCAAGCGGATGATCGACATCGCCGTCTCCGGCTTCACCCTGCTGGTGCTCTCCCCGGCGGTCGCCCTGGCCGCGCTCGCCGTCAAGCTGGACTCCCCCGGGCCCGTCTTCTACTCCCAGGAGCGCGTCGGCGCCCGGGGGCGGGTGGTGCGGATCTACAAGCTGCGCTCGATGTACGTGGACGCCGACCGCCGGCAGGCCGCGCTGCTCGACCAGAACGAAGCCGGCGGCCCGATCTTCAAGATGAAGGACGATCCGCGCCGCACCCGGGTCGGGCGCTACATCCGCAAGTTCAGCCTGGACGAGGCGCTGCAGCTGTGGAACGTGCTGATCGGCGACTTCAGCCTGGTGGGGCCCCGGGCCCCCATCCCGAGCGAGGTCGAGCAGTACGAGGACTGGCACAAGCGCCGCCTGGAGGTGACGCCCGGGCTGACCGGGCTCTGGCAGGTGAGCGGACGCAGCGACCTGCCGTTCGACGAGATGGTCATGCTCGACCTGTACTACATCGAGAACTGGTCCATCTCCCTCGACCTGAAGATCATCCTGCAGACGATCCCGGCCGTTCTTAGCGGACGGGGAGCGTATTGATCTGCAACACTCACGGCCGCGCCGGGTGTAGATGATGAAGCTGGCGATCGTCCACGACTATCTGAACCAGATGGGGGGCGCGGAGCGCGTCCTGATCGCCCTCCACGAGATCTTCCCCAGCGCGCCCATCTTCACCTCCATCTACGCCCCCGACCTGGTCGATCCGGCCTTCCGGGAGATGGACGTGCGCACCACGTTCATGCAGCGCCTGCCGCTGGTGCACAGCCACCACCAGGCCTTCCTGCCCATCTTCCCCTTCGCCTTCGAGAGCATCGACCTGCGCGAGTTCGACGTCGTCCTCTCCATGAGCAGCGGCTGGGCGAAGAACGTGCTCACCCGGCCGGAGACCTGCCACATCTGCTACTGCCTGACGCCGATGCGCTTCGCCTGGAGCTCCCGGGACTACGCCAAGGGGGAGCGCATCGCCCCCTGGCAGATGGGGGTGATCGACCCCATCCTGTCCGGTCTGCGCCTGTGGGACGTGGCCGGGGCGAACCGGGTCGACGCCTTCGCCGCCATCTCGGCCACGGTGAAGCGGCGGATCGAGAAGTACTACCGCCGGGAGGCCAGCATCATCTACCCGCCGGTCTCGACGGCGGAGTTCGCGTTCGACGCCGGGACGGCCGCCGGCGACGGCGACGGCGACTACTTCCTCACCGGCGGGCGGCTGATCCCCTACAAGGGCTTCGACCTGGCCATCCGGGCCTGCAACCGGCTCAAGGCGCGGCTGGTGGTGTTCGGCGACGGACGCGACCGGGCCCGCCTGGAGTCGCTCGCCGGGCCGACGGTGGAGTTCGCCGGCAAGGTGGACGACGAGACCAAGCGCCAGCTGCTGCGGGGCTGCCGCGCCTTCATCTTCCCCGAGGAGGCGGACTTCGGCATCGTCCCCGTCGAGGCGATGGCCGCCGGGCGTCCGGTGGTGGCCTACGGCGCCGGCGGCGCGCTGGACACCATCGTGGACGGCGGCACCGGCGTCTTCTTCCGCCAGCCCGCCGTCGGGGCCGTCGCCGATGCCCTGGAGCGGGCCCGAACGGCGGAGTGGGACCGGACGGCCATCGCCCGCCACGCGTCCCGATTCGACGTCTGCACGTTCAAAGAGACGTTGCGACGATTCGTGGAGACGAAAGCGACCGAGCACCGCGCCGCCGTGACCGGCGACCTGAAGTAGGGCGATGGAGTTCCGCGACTACTGGCGCATCCTCTGGCGCCGCCGCCAGGTGATCCTCCCCCTGCTGGCCATCACCTTCGTCGCCAGCCTGATCTTCAACCTGGCCCTCCCGCCGATCTACACCAGCTCGACCACCGTCCAGATCCTGGCGGTGATCCCCCGGCAGGCGCCCGGCGCGCCCCAGTACTACCCCCCCGAGTACTGGAACACGGTCTACTCCGAGTACATCTCGGACGACCTCGGCGAGGTGGTCAAGTCGGACGCGTTCGCCACCAAGGTGGCGGACGTGATCAAGACCCGCTTCGGCAAGGAGCTGACGGCCAAGGAGATCGCCGAGGCCGTCTCCAAGACGAAGCGCACCCACCGCACGCTCAAGATCACCGTCGCCTCCGGCAGCGAGCAGCAGACGCGGCAGATCGCGGCCGGCGTCGACGAGGTGATGCGCACCGACGCCTGGTCGTTCTTCTCCAACGACGACCGCAAGCCGGTGCAGATCAACGTCCTGAACCCACCCCAGGACCCGTCTTCGCCCGGCCTGGTCAGGCGCCTGCTGGACGTCCTCCTGCAGACCGCCGTCGCCCTCGTGGTCGGCGTCGGGCTGGCCTTCCTGCTGCACTACCTGGACGACCGCATCTACGACGACGGGGACGCCGCCCGGACGCTGGGGCTGCCCGTCCTCGGAGCCGTCCCGGTCGACCCCGCCGGCAAGCCGGCGGCCTCCGGCGGCGGCGTCCCGTTCCTGTCCGGACTGCTCCCCCGCAACTGGCTCAAGGGGTCGCGCAAGCCGGCGGCGACGCTCTAACGCCCTCGACCACCCCCCAGGCACCGGAGCGAACCGTCCCACCGTGGAACTGCGAGCCTACGTCCGCACCCTCTTGCGCCGCTGGTGGATACCGGTGGGATTCGGGCTCATCGCCGGCGCCGTCGCCTACGTGTTCGCCCTGCAATCGGCCCCCGTCTACCGGGCGACGGCCCAGCTCTCCATCCTGCCCAGCGTCGTCGACTACTTCACCGGCGAGGCGGTGCAGCGCCTGCTGAACAACTACTCCCTGCAACTGCGCTCGCGCGCCTTCGCCGGGCTGGCCGCCGAGGAGCTGAACGCCCCGAGTGTGCCCGGCGGGGGGCGTCCGGCGGGCGCGCCGCTGGGCGCCGATCAGCTGCAAGGCCGGATCAAGGCGGTCGCCGCGCCCTCCGAGTACCGCATCGCGGTTGAGGTGGACGACGCCGACCCCGAGCGGGCGCGGGACATCGCCAACGCCGCCGCCCGGGCTTTCGTGGTCAAAATCCGGGCGGACAACGCCGGGCGGGAGAAGCGGGACATCGAGGTGCAGATCCTCGATCCGGCGACCACCCCCGGCTCGCCCGTCAGCCCCCGGCCGCGGCGGGACGCGCTCGGCGCCGCCCTGCTGGGGGGCGCCCTCGGCGTGGGAGTGGTCTTCCTGGTGGAGTACCTCGACTTCCGCCGGCCGCGGGCCGGTCCGGGCGGGACCGGCCCGCGCCCCGGCTCGCGCCGCCGGCGCCCGGTCAAGCGCCGCGCGGCGCCGGCGCCGGGCGCCGGCGTCACCGAGCGCACTCCAGCCGTAGTGGGAGCCGTATAGCCGATGGCCGTCAACCAGACCGCGCCCGCCGGCCAGACCGGTCAGCCGGAGGTGGTGACCCTGACCCGCCCCCGCTCGCCAGGGGCCGAGGCCTACCGCACGCTGCGCACCAACCTCCAGATGGCCCCGGCCGGCGCCCCGCGGCGCCGGCTGCTGCTCACCTCGGCCGGGCCGGGCGAGGGCAAGTCGACCGCTCTGGCCAATCTGGCGGTGGTCATGGCCCAGGCCGGGCAAGGGGTGGTGGTCGTGGACGCCGACCTGCGCCGGCCGTCGCAACACATCCTCTTCCGGCTGCGCCCCAGTCCCGGGCTCTCCAACCTGCTGGTCAGCCCCAGCCCGGCCGCCGGCACGGCGGGCGACGGCGCGGCGCCGTTGCAGGCGACGACGGTCGACGGGCTGCGCGTCCTGACCAGCGGCCCCCTGCCGCCGAACCCGGGCGAGCTGCTCGGCTCGGCGCGCATGGAGGAGGTGCTGAGCCGCCTGGCCGATCCCGGCCCGGCCGGCGCTGCGGACGTGGTGCTGATCGACTCCCCGCCGGTGGTGCCCTTTTCGGACGCGGCCGTGCTCAGCCGGCGGGTGGACGGGGTGCTGCTCGTGGTCGGTGCGGGGACGGTGAAGCGCGACCAGGCCCGCAAGGCGAAGGCGCAGCTCGAGGCCGTCGGCGCGCCGCTGCTGGGAGTGGTGGTGGTGAACCTGGAGGTGGACAGCAGCCCCTACTCCACGTACTACGAAAGCGAAGAGGCCGCCCCAG
This sequence comes from Chloroflexota bacterium, assembly GCA_035537855.1. Lineage (GTDB taxonomy): Bacteria > Chloroflexota > UBA11872 > UBA12225 > UBA12225 > DATLLM01. Next base: position 5,014 of record DATLLM010000234.1, read on the forward strand.
GCGGGGCGGCCTCTTCATCGCGCTAGCCGGTAATAGCCAGCCCGTTTACGCCTCATTCGGCGGATCTAACGGAGGTGTGCCCTCACAGGTGTACTCAAAATCAAATCCGCCGAATGGGCTAGGTGGATATTACTGCTAGCGCAGCTACTACCCATTCAACATCACCTCCTTTCCACCTGGCCGAAGCATATCGCGCGCGGCCGGGCCGCGTCAATGCCCCTGGGGGAATTACTCCCGGCGCCTCGCCGGCGGCTGCCGGGGGTACCGGGCGGCGTCTCGCCCGCCGTACTTCTCCAGCACCAGCTCGAGCGAGCGCTGCAAGTCGATCCCCTTGGCGTTGGCCAGGCAGATCATGGTGTAGAGCAGGTCGGCCAGCTCGAGTCCGAGGTCCTGCTCGGGCTCGTCCGGCTTCTTCGGCTTCTCGCCGTAGAGGTGATTCACCACCCGGGCGACCTCGCCGAGCTCCTCGCTCATCCGGGCCAGCTGGGAGAGCGGGTGCCAGTAGGTCCAGCCCCGGGCTCGCATCCAGGCGTCGACCAGGGCCTGGGCGTCGCGCAGCGACAGGGCCTCCCCGGACGCTCCCGGTGGGGGCGATGTCGCTTCGCTGCCGGCGTCCGTTTCAGGCATCAGTCGGGGTCCCTCACGACCCCCTAACCCTACCAAGGTGACCGCACTGACGCTCCTGGCGACGGCCCTGCTGATGCTGATCGCCGGCTACGCCTATCTCACGCTCCTGGGCGTGGCGGTCAGCGCCGTCGCGCTGCCCCGGCGCTGGCTGCCGCTCGCCCCGTTGACCGTGCCCCTGCTCGGTTGGGCGGCGCTGGTGGCGCTCGGCTATCCCTTGAACACGGTGCTGCCGTTCCGGCAGGTGGCCCTCCTGCTGGGCGCCGCCGGCGCGGGCGGGGTGGTCTACGGGGCGCTGACGCGGCGCCCGCGCTGGCGCCTGCGCTGGCGCCGGCGGTGGTGGCGGGAGAGCGTCCCGCCGTTGCTGCTGGCACTCGGCGGGTACCTGGTGGCGGCGACGGTCCACGCCCGCCAGGGGGCGCTGTCGGCGCTGGTGGTGGACTCGGACGTCGAGCACTTCGCGGACGTGATCGCCGCGCTCTCGCACTACCCCATCGGCGCGGGAGTGGCCGCGCAGGAGGGGCTGGAGGCCACGCCCATCGGTCTGGCCTACCACGTCGTCCACGCCACGCTCAGCGCCGTTACCGGGCGGGACGCGTTCGGCACCGCCCTACCGTCCCACTTCCTCATGCTCGCTCTGGGCATCACCGGCGTCTACGTCTTCGCCCGCAGCTTCGCCCGGCTCAGCGCCGGCGCCGCGACGCTGGCGACCACGCTCTACGCGTTCGGCGCCCTGCCCCTGGTGGTGGCCGCGTTCGGCTGGGGGCAGCAGACGGCCGCGCTGGCGACGGTGCCGGCGGCCCTGGCGGCGCTGCGCCTGGGGGTGACCTCCCGCGACCGTCGCTCGCTCTGGGCGGCGGGGCTGCTCGGCGCGCTGGCCGCCGGCTCCCTCTATCTGGCGACGCTGCCCCTGCTGGGCGGAGCGGCGGCGGCGATGGCGGCCGCCACCGCCGTCCGCCGGCGGACGGCGACGCCCCTGCTGCGCCTGGTCGTGATCGGCGCGGTGGTCGCCGCCGCCGGGCTCTTCTCGCACGTCTCGGCCGGCGCCTTCTTGCTCCAGCGCGCCTCTGCCGGGCTGCTGCGCCCGGAAGAGCTGAGCGGGCGCTCGACCCACGTCTTCGACTTCGCCCCTCCGGACGGCCTGGCCGGGGTCGCCCCGCTGGCGCTCTTCCGCGACGCCAGCACCCTGGACGGTGCGGCCCTATCGACCTGGCCGGTGGGCGCGGCGGCGTTCGCCGTGCTGGCCACGGGCGCCGCCGGTCTGCTCTTCCTGGCGGGCGTCTTCGGCAGCCGCCGGGCGTGGCCGGCGCTCCCCGCCGTACTCTGCGTCGTCCTGCTCTACGAGACCTATCTGCGCGTCCTGCGCCCGTTTCCGTACGGCGAGTTCAAGCTGCTCTCCACCGTCGGCTTCCTCGTGCCGGTGGTGGCCGTCGCCGGCTGGTCGGTGCTCTCCGACCGCCTGCCGCGCCTGCCGCTCGGTACGGTCGCCCTGGGCGTCTACGCTCTCGGAGTCGGCCTCACCTGGGGCCACACCCTGCGCTTCCTCTCACTCCCCTGGGGCGCCGCCCTGCCCGAAGCGGCGATGGCCGACGCCCGCCGGGTGGTGCGGGCCGTCCCTGCCGGGGCGAGCGTCTACGTCTCGGGGCAGCTGACCCCGGCGGTGGCGCTGGAGGGCGCCGGCGCGGGCGACACCGCCGGGGGGCCGGCCGCGACCCGCCCGGGCGGGCGGGCCTACACCTGGGCGGTCACCGACAACCGGGCCGGCTTCTCCTCGGCGACGGCGCGCAGCGGCTACCTGACCAAGCGCTGGCGGGGGGTGCTCACCAACCTGCTGGCGTTCGACGGCCACCCCGTCTACGGTCTGGTGCAACGCCACAGCACCGAGCTGCGCTCCCCGGCGCCTCCGGGGGCGGCGGATTACCTGCTGCTGGACGCCGCCGAAGACCCCCGCCTGTTCGACGCCCAGCCGGACGACCTGCTGCTCGCGGCCGGAACGCTCCGCCTCTACCGCCAGGCGCGGCGCCCGTCGCTCACCCTGCTCGACCAGCCGGCGGACGCCCCGCTCGGTCTGCTGGCCTCCGGGGCCACCCTGACTCTGCGCGGGGATGCGCCCCGCGCGCCGGACGGCGCCGCGGCGCCGCCGCTGGCCCGGCCGCTGCCCCCGCCGGTGCTCCCGATCGGGGAATCGCTGCCCGGGCGGCGGCAGGGGCTGGCCCCGGCGCCCCGCCCGCTCCCGGCGCACGGCCCCGCGGCCTGGCCCCGCGGGCGCCTGCAGCTCGGATTGCACGCCGTCGAGCCGGCCCACGCCCGGATCACGCTGCGCCTGGCGGACGGCAGCGAGACGTCGCGTGACCTCGCGCTCACCCCGGGGCTGACCTGGTACGCGACCCCCGAGACGGCCTGGCCGGCCACCCTGGAGCTGGTCCTGCCGGCCGGCGACGACCGGGTGCGACCGGTGAGCGCCACCGTGCTCCCGCCCGGGGGCAGCGAGTCCCTCGAGCGGTCGGTGGCCGGCACCGTGTGGCCGCTGCTCACGTTCAGCGCCGCCCTCTCCGGCGGCGGAGAGGGGGTGCGTCTCCGGGCCTGGTACACCTACCTCGGTCCGCGCGAGGGCGCCTCCCAGGCCCGGCTGCGCGACGGCAGCGAGCTGTGGATCGGCGGGCAGACCACGCCGACGTCGCTCCACCTCGGGCCGGGCGGGCGCTCCTGGCGGGGCGACCTGCGGCCGGGCGCGACGCCGCAGCAGTCGACCTCGGACGGGCGCCCGACCCCGGAAGCCCCGATCTGGGACCGGGACAGCGGACGGCGCTGGATCTGGCTCGAAGTGGGCCCCGACCGGCGGGCCGCCCTGCACGAGGTCCCGCTGGTCGAGGTCGACCTGGAGGGGGGCGCCGGCCGCGTCCTCGCCGGGGGCGCCGGCGGCGCCGTCCTGCCCCTGCTGGCCGAGCCGGCGCCGCCGCCGGCCGTCCCGGACGGCACGCTGGTCAGGGGCAGCGCGGACGACCTGTTCTACGTGGACGGGGGCAGGCTCCGCTGGGTCTCGGGGACGGACGTCCTCGAGCGCAACCGCATCCCCTGGCGGTTGAGCGTGCTGGACGACGACGCCCTCTGGCGCATGCCCGTCGGGCTGCCCCTGAGCTAGGCGCGCCTCACCCGGTTGGGTGCCGCCGGTCAGGGGGCGATGACGGGGCGGGCGGCCCAGGCGGCGCGCCCGGCGGCGACGCGCCCGGCGGCGGCGTCCGTGGCCGCGGCCACGCGGCGCGGCGCCGTCCCGCCGGGGACGTCTCGGGCCGCGAGGGAGCGCTCGACGCGGACGGCCTCCCGGGCGCCCTCGTCGAAGGCCGGGTGGTAGCGTTGCAGGTCGGCAACGGAGAGCTCGGTCAGCGTGCGCCCGGCGGCGGCGCAGTCGGTGACCAGGCGCTTCACCGTCTCGTAGGCGGTGCGGAAGGGGACGCCGGCGCGGGCGAGGAAGTCCGCCAGGTCGGTCGCCGTGGCGTACCCGGCGCCGGCCCGCTGGGCGGCGCGCTCCGGCCGCAGCTCGAGCGAGGCGACGGCGACGGTCAGGGCGCGCAGGGCGGCGCGGGCGGTGGCCGTGGCGTCGAAGAGCGACTCTTTGTCCTCTTGCAGGTCGCGACCGTAGGTCATGGGCACGGCCTTGATGGCGGTCAGCAGGGCCTGCAGGTCGCCGAAGACGCGCCCCGCCTTAGCCCGGGTGAGCTCGGCCGCGTCCGGATTGCGCTTCTGGGGCATGATGCTGCTCCCCTCGGCCCAGCGCGGGGAGAGCGCGATCAGGGCGAACTCGTCGCTCGCCCAGAGGACGAGGTCCTCGGAGAGGCGGGAGAGGTGGGCCATCAGCAGGGCGCAGGCGGCGACCAGCTCGACGGCGAAGTCCCGGTCGGAGACGGCGTCCATGCTGTTCCGGGAGACGGCCTCGAAGCCGAGCTCCGCCGCGGCCAGGTCGCGCCGGATGGGGAAGGTGGTGCCGGCGAGCGCGGCCGAGCCGAGGGGCATCACGTCCGCCGCGGCGCGGGCCCGGGTCAGGCGCTCCAGATCGCGGTCGAGCTGTTCGACGTAGGCCAGGAGGTGGTGGGCGAAGAGCACCGGCTGGGCCGGCTGGAGGTGGGTGTAGCCGGGGAAGGGGGCGTCCGGCCAGGCGCGGGCCCGGTCGATCAGGGCGGCCTGGAGGTCGAGGGCGGCGCCGGCCAGGTCGGCGCAGGCGTCCCGGCACCACAGGCGCACGTCCGTCGCCACCTGGTCGTTCCGGCTCCGGGCGGTGTGCAGGCGCCGCCCCAGGTCCTCGCCGCGCCCCGGGTGGCGCGATTCGAGCACCTGGCGCAGGCGCAGCTCGACGTGGCTGTGGATGTCTTCGCCGATGGGGACGAGCCGGAAGCGCTGGGCGTCGATCTCGGCCAGCACCGCCAGCAGCCCGGCCTCGATCAGCGCGGCGTCGGCCGCCGGCATCAGGTCCGGGATGGCCCGGGCGAGCATCCGCAGGTGGCCGATGCTCCCGGCGACGTCGTGCCGGTAGAGCTTCCAGTCGAAGCGGATGCTGGCGGTGTAGTCGAAGACGGCCGGATCGACGCTCGCCCCGGTGACCGTCCCCAGCTCGCCGAGGTCGGCCAGGTTCGGCATCGCCGCCAGGTCGACGGCGCCGGGGCCGGGGGGGAGAATCAGCACGGAAGAGGTCCCGGGGGCGAGGCCCTAGATCGAGCGGCCGAACGCGTCCAGGAACCGGTCGCAGTCCGCCTCGGTCACGATCAGCGGCGGGGCGAGGCGGATGATGGTGTTCGACGTCTTGTTCACCAGCACCCCGTTCTCGCGGCAGCGGTTGAGCACCTCCGTCGCCTTCTCGCTGTCGAACTCGATCCCCGTCCACAGCCCGGCGGCGCGAATCTCGGAGATCCCGGCGTCGCGCTCCGACTGCAGCTCGCGCAGCCCGGCGGTGATTCGCTCGCCCATCCGCCGGGCGTTGCCGCAGAGGTCCCGGGCGAGCACCTCCTTGAGCACGGCCGTGCCGGCGGCGCAGACCAGGGGGTTCCCGGCGAAGGTGGAGCCGTGGTCGCCGGGCACGAAGACGTCGGCCTCCTCCTTGCACAGGCAGGCGCCGATGGGGAGGCCGCCGGCCAGGCCCTTGGCCAGGGTCATCACGTCCGGCTCGACGCCGTAGCCTTCGTAGGCCCACAGGGTGCCCGTGCGCCCCATCCCGCTCTGCACCTCGTCGAGGATGAGCAAGAGGCCCTGCTCGTCGCAGAGGCGCCGCACCCCCTGCAGGTAGTCCCGGGTGGCGGGGTAGACGCCGGCCTCGCCCAGCACCGGCTCCAGCATGATCGCCACCGTCTTCTCCGAGACGGCGGCGCGCAGGGCCTCCAGGTCGTTGTAGGCCACGTGCTTGAAGCCGTCCGGCATGGGCTCGAACGGCTCCTGGTAGTGCCGGTTCCCGGTGGCCGCCACGGTGGCCAGGGTGCGGCCGTGGAAGGAGTTCCAGGTGGTGATGACCTCGTAGGCGCCGCCGCGCTTGAGCTTGCCCCACTTCCGGGCGAGCTTGATGGCGCACTCGTTGGCCTCGGCGCCGCTGTTGGCGAAGAAGACGCGGTCGAGGACCGAGTTGTCCACCAGCAGACGGGCCAGCTCCACCTGGGGGGCGGTGTAGTAGAGGTTCGAGGTGTGAATCAGGGTGGCCACCTGCTCCTGGACGGTCTTGACCAGGACGGGCGGGCAGTGGCCGAGGACGTTCACGGCGATGCCGGCGAGGAAGTCGAGGTACTCCCGCCCCTGGTCGTCCCAGACCCGCATCCCCTCGCCGCGGACGAGCGTGATGGGGTTCTGCCGGGGGGAGAAGGTGTGCATGTAGACGGCGCTCTCTTGCGCCGGGATGTCTTGCATGTGGTGCAGTCCTTTGGAACGAGTCCCTTGGAGCTAGGCGGCGGTGAAGACCGTGCCCGGGGTACGACCCTCCAGCAGGTGCTCCACGATGGCGTGCGGCCGGCCGCCGTCGAGGATCGTCGCCTGGGGCACGCGATCGAGCACCCGCAGGCAGGCGTCCACCTTGGGGATCATCCCTCCCGAGATGACCCCCTCGCGCTGGAGGGCCAGCGCTCGCTCTCGATCCAGGGCGGGCATCACGTCGCCCGCCCTGTCCTTCACTCCCGCCACGTCGGTGAGGAAGACGAGACCGACCGCGCCGAGGGCGCGGGCGACGTCGCCGGCCACGGTGTCCGCGTTGACGTTCAGCGGACCATCCGGGCCGAGGGCGATCGGGGCCACCACGGGGACGTAGCCGGCCGCGGTCAGGGCTTCGAGGGGTCGGGTGTCGACCGACTCCACCTGGCCGACGAAGCCCAGGTCGGGCTCGGTCTGGCGCCGGGCGCGGATGAATCCGCCGTCGACGCCGCTCAGCCCGACCGCCGGGGTGCCGCCCCGCTGCAGGACGGCCACCAGCTCGGTGTTCACCTTGCCGGCCAGGGCCATGATGGCCACGTCCAGGGTCTCGGCGTCCGTCTGGCGCAGGCCGTCGACGAAGACCGGCTCCTTGCCGATGCGCTGCAGCCAGGCCGAGATGACCGGGCCACCGCCGTGGACGAGCACGGTCCGGAAGCCGGCGGCGCGGGCCGCGCGCAGGTCCTCGAGGACGGCCTCGCGGTGCGGCAGGGCCGCCCCCCCCAGCTTGATGACGACGGTCCGCGTCGCGGCCACCGCGCTCGCGTCGCTCACGTGGTGTAGTCGCTGTTCAGGCGCACGTACTCGGGGGTCAGGTCGCAGCCCCAGGCGGTGGCGGCGCCGGCGCCGAGGTTGAGGTCGACGCCGAAGCGCACCTCAGGGCCGCGCATCTCGGCGGCGGCGGCCTCCTGGTCGTACGGCAGGGCCAGTCCGTCCCGGACGACGCGCACGTCCCCGATGGTCACGTCCAGCCGGTCCGGGTCGAGCGCGGCGCCGGAGTACCCGGCGGCGCAGGCGATGCGCCCCCAGTTGGGGTCGGCCCCGAGCACGGCCGCCTTGAGCAGGTTGGAGCCGGCGATCGAGCGCGCGGCCAGGCGGGCGTCCTCGACGCTGGCCGCTCCGGCCACCCGCACCTCGACGAACTTGGTCGCGCCCTCGCCGTCCCGGGCCATCGCCTGGGCCAGGCGCAGGCAGACGTGGCGCAGCGCCGCCTCGAACGCCGCGCAGGCGGGCTGGCTGCCGTCGAGGGGCGCCGCCCCGTCCGGCCAGGCGGCGCCGTTGGCCAGCAGGAGGGTGGTGTCGTTCGTGGACATGTCCCCGTCCACGACGATCATGTTGAAGCTGTCCTCGACCGCGGCCCGCAGGGCGCTTTGTAGGTAGCCCGCCTCGACGGCGGCGTCCGTGCCGACGAACGCCAGCATGGTGGCCATGTGGGGGGCGATCATGGCCGCGCCCTTGGCCATCCCGGCGACGGTCACCGTCGCGCCCTCGACGGCGAAGCGTGCGGCCGCCGTCTTGGGCACGGTGTCCGTGGTCATCATCGCCTCGACGGCCTCCCCGCCCTGGTCCGGGCCGAGGGACAGGGCCCGGATTCCGGGGGCCAGCTTCTCCATGTCCAGGGGGACGCCGATCACCCCGGTCGAGGCGACGAAGACCTCGCCGGGGCGCACCCCGCTGGCGGCGCCCGGCCCTTCGGCGAAGGCGGCCTGCATGCGGTGGGCGTCGGCCACGCCGGGGGCGCCGGTCATGGCGTTGGCGTTGCCGCTGTTGAAGACGATGGCCCGGGCCCGCCCGCCGGCGGCGCCGAGCACCTCCTGGCAGACGAGCACGGGGGCCGCCTTCACCTTGTTGGTGGTGAAGGTCCCGGCCGCCGTCGCCGGACGCTCGGAGAGGACGGCGCCGACGTCCTTGCGCCCGCTCGCTTTCAAGCCGCAGCGGTCGCCGCCGGCGAGGAACCCCCGGGCGGCGGTGATGTCTCCGTCGAAGGTCTCCATCGCCGGCGTGCCTGCCATCTCCGGGAGTCTAGATGAAGAGGGGGGCCAGCACCAGCGTGATCGTGCTGAGCAGCTTGATCAGCACGTGCAGCGACGGGCCGGCGGTGTCCTTGCAGGGGTCGCCCACGGTGTCCCCGACGACGGCGGCGGCGTGGGCCTCCGAGCCCTTGCCCAGCGTCTTCCCGGTGACCGGGTCCTTGAGCTGGCCGGACTCGATGTACTTCTTGGCGTTGTCCCAGGCGCCACCGCCGTTGTTCAGGACGGTGGCCAGCAGGACGCCGGACATGGTGCCCACCATCAGGAACGCGGCGGCGGCCTCCCAGCGCAGCAGCAGGCCAACCACCACCGGCGCGGCGACGGCCAGGACGCCGGGGAGCACCATCTCGCGCAGGGCGGCCTTGGTCGAGATGTCGACGCACTGCCGGTAGTCCGGGCGGGACGTCCCGGCCATGATCCCCGGGTCGGCGCGGAACTGGCGGCGCACCTCCTCGATCATGTCCCCGGCGGCCTTGCCGACCGCGCGGATGGCGAAGGAGGAGAAGATGAAGACCAGGGTGGCGCCGAGGAAGCCGCCGATGAAGACCTTGATGTCGGCGATGTTCACCGCCTCGACGGCGTCGTCGCCCAGGATCAGGCGCACCTCGTCCAGGAACGCGGAGAAGAGCAGGAAGGCGGCGAGGGCGGCCGAGGCGATGGCGTAGCCCTTGGTCAGGGCCTTGGTCGTGTTGCCCACCGTGTCCAGCGCGTCGGTGACGTGGCGCACCGAGTCCGGCTGGTTGCTCATCTCCACGATGCCGCCGGCGTTGTCCGTAATCGGGCCGAAGGTGTCCATGGCCAGGATGTAGCCGGCGCTCATCAGCATCCCCATGGTGGCGATGGCGGTGCCGTAGATCCCGGCGGCCGGCGCCCCGGCGGGCAACCCGAGGAGGGACGAGGCCTGCAGGCCGAGCTGGTAGGAGATGAACAGGGCGAGGGAGATGGCGATCGCCGGGAGGGCGGTGTTCTCGAGGCCGATGGCCAGGCCGGCGATGATGTTCGTCGCCGGCCCGGTGCGGGAGGCGTTGGCGATCTCCTGCACCGGGCGCCACGACCCCGAGGTGTAGTACTGGGTGATGTAGACGAACGCGATGCTGGTGACGATGCCCACCACCCCGCACCAGAAGAACCACAGGTTACCGAGCATGAACTGGGTGGCGATGAACATGCCCACCAGGCTCAGCACCGCGGTGACGTAGTAGCCGATGTCCAGGGCGCGCTGCGGGTCGCGCACGTTGCCCGGGCGGACGGCGAAGATGCCGACGATGGAGGCGATCAGGCCGAAGGCCCGCACCACCAGGGGGAAGACGATCCAGACCGCCGCCTGCTCCGACGGCACCCCGGAGCGGGTCAGCCCGACGTAGATGGCCACCCCCAGGATCATGGCCCCGATGTTCTCGGCGGCCGTGGACTCGAACAGGTCGGCGCCGCGCCCGGCGCAGTCGCCGACGTTGTCGCCGACCAGGTCGGCGATCACCGCCGGGTTGCGCGGGTCGTCCTCGGGGATGCCCGCCTCCACCTTGCCCACCAGGTCGGCGCCGACGTCGGCGGCCTTGGTGTAGATGCCCCCGCCGAGCTGGGCGAAGAGGGCGACGAAGGAGGCCCCGAAGCCGAAGCCGACGATCAGGGAGGGAGCGACGGGGACGCCGTCGATCTGGTTGGAGATGCCCCCGTAGAGCTCGAACAGGAAGAAGACGCCGAGCAGGGAGAGGGCCACCACCATCAAGCCGGAGACGGCGCCGCCGCGGAGGGCGATGGTCAGGGCGTCGCCGAGCGAGGTGCGGGCGGCGGCGGCCGTGCGCAGGTTGGCCCGCACGGCGATGATCATCCCGATGAACCCGGCCAGGCCGGAGCAGATGGCGCCGAAGATGAAGGCCACCGCCGTGCGCCAGGCCAGGTTGAGGCCGACCGATGGGCCCTCCTGGGACGCCCGGATGCCCCCCAGCAGGGCGGCGATGACGATGGCGCCGACGACGGCCAGCACGGCGATGGTGCGGTACTGCCGGTTGAGGAAGGCGGTGGCCCCCTCGTAGATCGTCCCCGCGACCTGGCGCATCTCCTCCGGGCCCTGATCCCGGCGGACGACGTCCCAGGCGAGGTACGACGCCACCAGGACTGCGAGAATGCCCGAAACCGGCACCAGCCAGATGAAGTCCACGCACTACCCCCTTCGGTGGTGTCTCCACCCGCGCCGCGTGCAGCGCATCTCCGGTGCGATCGCGGCCGGGTGGCGAGCCGGCCGGGCGACGACGCCGTCCCCCGGCCGGCCGACCGTTCTCCCCAGATTCCAGTTTGTGAACGGCTCTCAGATGGGGGTTGGGGGCTTCACCCCGGACAGGCACACCCCGGATGAGGGCCGGCGGCAAGCACCCGCAGGAACGACTCTCAAACGACAAACGACGCCCGCAGGCCCGCAGGCCGGGCCGGGGCGCCTCAGGCGGGCTATGCTAACAATTCCTCGAGGGCGCGTACAAGCGCCGCCATCTCCGCTTCGGAGCCGATGCTGATCCGTAGCGCGCCCGTCAGACGGGGGCGCGAGAAGTAGCGCACCAGCACCCGGCGCCGGCGCAGCCCCTCGAAGACCTCGGGCGCCGCCCGGGGCGCCGTCTCCGCCAGCAGGAAGTTGGTCGCCGAGGGCCAGACCTTCCAGCCGAAGCGCTCCCGCAGCAGGGCGGCGTAGCGGTCGCGCCGGGCGGCGATCTCGCGGCAGTTGGCCAGGGCGGCGTCGAAGTGTCGCACCGCCGCCAGGCCCGCCTCCTGGGTGATGCGGTCGACCGGGTAGCTGTCCTGCACCGTACGCAGGGCGGCGATCGTCGCCGGGGCGCCGAACGCGTAGCCCAAGCGCATCCCCGCCAGGCCGAAAGCCTTGGACATGGTGCGCAGCACGGCCACGTGGTCGTAGCGCCGCACCAGGGGCAGGGCCGTCTCGCCGCCGAAGTCGACGTAGGCCTCGTCGATCACCAGCAGGCCCTCCACCTGCCGCGCCAGGGCGTCCAGCTCGTCCAACCGGAAGGGGGTGCCGCTCGGCGCGTTTGGGTTGGTCACCAGGGTCAGCCGGGCGCCGGCCGCCGCCAGGTGCTCGACGGGCAGCTCCCAGGCCGGGCCGAACGGGATGGGCACCGGAAAGGCGTTCTGAATCCGGGCCAGCGTCTCGTATAGGGAGTAGCCCGGATCGGGGAAGGCGATGCGGTCGCCCTCGCCGGCGGCGGCGCGCACCACCAGGGTGAGCAGCTCGTCCGAGCCGTTGGCGCAGAGCACGCTCTCCGGGGGCAGGCCGTAGCGCGCGCCGAGGGCCTCGCGCAGGGCCGTGCAGAGCGGGTCGGGGTAGGTGCGGATGGCGTCCGTCGCCGCCTCGGCGACGGCCTCGACCACCTCCGGGAGCACCAGCGGATTCTCGTTCGTGTTCAGCTTGACCCAGCCCGGCTCCTGGGGCTGTTCGCCCGGCACGTAGGGGTCGAGGGCGGCGACGTTGGGGCGCAGCCAGGCGGGGGCGTCTCTGCCGTCAGCGCTCACAGCGATTCTCTCTCGGGGGCGGCCCGTCCCTCCGGGGAGGGCTCCCCCTGGGGCGGTGTAAGTATGGCCGATGCGCCCGGCGCGACGCCGAGCGCGGCCGCGGCGCTGCCGCCGGGCAGCGCCACCTCGAGCCATCCGGCGCTGCCGGCCAGCGTGACCGGCTCTCCCGGGTGGGCGCGCGCCCCCTCGGCGTAGGTCAGGACCCGCCGGGCCGCCCGGCCGGCCAGAAGCACCTCCCCCGGCAGCGGCGGCAGGTTGGTGATGCAGTTGCCGAAACGGTCGACGTGCAGCACCTCGCCGCCGAGCCCGGCGGCCAGGGGCCGGGGGCGCGGCAGGGGCGCCCCGGACAGGGCGCCGGCCGGCGGGCCGAGGTCGCTGAGCGCGACGCCGCGGCTCAGGTGCGCCGCCGCCGGGGCCATGACGTCCCGCCCGTGGAAGGTGGCGCTGACCGGGGCCAGCCGGTAGTCCGGGTGCTCGACGCGGACGGCCGCGTCCGCCCCGCCGGCGTCCTCCACCGCCCAGCGCAGCAGGCCGTTGTCCGGACCGACGAAGAGGTAGCCGCCGGCGCGAACGGCGAGGACGGCCCGCTCGCTGCCGACGCCGGGATCGACGACGGCGACGAAGACCGTGCCCGGCGGGAAGTAGCGGTAGGCGGTCAGCAGCAGGAAGGCCCCGGCCCGCACGTCCTGGGGCGGGACGTCGTGGGTCAGGTCGACTACCCGGGTCCGGGGGGCGACGGCGGCGAGCACCCCGTGGAGCACCCCGGCGTAGGCGTCGGCGCGCCCGAAGTCGGTCAGCAGGGCGACGAGCGGGACGGCCGGGCGGTCGCCGGTCATGGCGTTGCGAGCGAGCCCGGCTGCGCGGGGCCGGCGGCGGGGACGCCGGGCAGGGGTGTGGCCGCGCACACGGCGCGGACGATGGCCCGGGCGACCGCCTCCGCCGCGGCCGCGCCGGTGGCCGCGAGGTAGGGCGGCGCCAGCGGGCCGGCCAGACCGGCGGCCGCGCCGGTGGCCAGGACGAAGAGGACGTCGCCGTCGCCCGGGGTGTGGGACGGCCGCACGGCGCGGGCCAGGCCGTCGTGCGCCATCCAGGCCACCCGCTGGGCCTGCTCTTTGGTCAGCGGGGCGTCCGTGGCCACCACCCCGACGACGGTGTTCAGGGCGGGCGCGGCGCCGGGCGGCTCGACCGCATCGCCCGCGGCCCGGGCGGCCGGCGCCGGGATGGCCGGGAGGCGGCGCCAGGGCGCAGGGCCGGCGGGCGTCCCGTCCGGCCGGCGGGCGCCGGCGACGAGGCGCCCCGTGTCCGGGTCGTAGACGTCGCCGACGGCGTTGACGGCGACGAGCGCGCCGACGGTGACGGTCGCCGCGCCGAGCTCCAGGCGGACGGCGGCCGTGCCCTGGCCGCCGCGCATCATGCCCGCCGGCCCGAGGGCCTTGCCCACGGTGCAGCCGGTGCCCGCCCCGACCGAGCCCTCGGGCACGTCCGGGCCGGCGGCGGCGCAGGCGGCGTAGCCCTCCGCCGCGCCCGGGCGGACGGCGGCGCTGCCCAGGGCCAGGTCGTAGACGACGGCCGCCGGGACGATGGGCACGACCCCGGGGCCGACCGGGAAGCCGCGCCCCCGCTCCTCGAGCCAGCGCATCACGCCGCCGGCGGCGTCCAGGCCGAACGCGCTGCCCCCGGTGAGCAGCACGGCGTTGGCCCGCTCCACCAGCATCCCGGGATGGGCCAGGTCGGTGTCCCGCGTCCCCGGCGCGCCCCCCCGGACGTCGGCGGCGACGACCGCCCCCGGCGGCGGACAGAGGACGACGCTGCACCCGGTCAGGTGCTGCGCATCGGTCCAGCAGCCGACGGCGATGCCGGCGACGTCGGTGATGCGGTCCATGCGTCTATCTTAAGG
>DATLLM010000235.1:0-8499 GCA_035537855.1 Chloroflexota bacterium
GACGGGGGCCGGGGCGGGCGGCGGATCGTGGGCGTCTCCCGCTTCAGCGAGCCCGGACTGCGCGATGCCTTGCACGAGTCCGGGGTGGAGACGGTGGCCGCCGATCTGCTCGATCCGGCGGCGGTGAGCGCCCTGCCGGCCGCGCCGAACGTCGTCTTCATGGCCGGGCGGAAGTTCGGCTCGAGCGGCGGCGAATCGCTCACCTGGGCGATGAACAGCTACGTGCCGGCCCTCGTCGCCGCCCGCTTCGCCGGGTCGCGGCTGGTGTCGTTCTCCTCGGGCAACGTCTACCCCCTGGTCCCGCTGAGCTCGGGCGGGGCCACCGAGGACCTGGCCCCGCAGCCGGTGGGCGAGTACGCCCAGTCCGTCCTCGGCCGGGAGCGCATCTTCGAGCACTTCTCCGCTCGGAACGGGCTGGCGGTGCTCCAGCTGCGCCTCAACTACGCCATCGACCTGCGCTACGGCATCCTCGTGGACGTGGCCCAGCAGGTGCTGGCCGGCGAGCCGGTCGACGTCGCCATGGGGCACGTCAACGTCATCTGGCAGGGCGACGCGAACAGCATCGCCCTGCGCGCCCTGACCCTCGCGGCGGCGCCGCCGCGGGTACTGAACCTGACCGGCCCGGAGACGGTCTCGGTACGCTGGCTGGCGCAGCGCTTCGGCGACCTGCTGGGCCGCGAGGCGCAGCTCAGCGGCGTGGAATCGCCGACCGCGCTGCTCAACAACGCGGCCCGCTGCTTCCGCCACTTCGGCTACCCGACGGTGCCCCTGGATACGATGGTGGAGTGGGTGGCCGGCTGGATCAGCCGCGGCGCCCGCACCCTGGGCAAGCCGACCCACTTCCAGGAGCGCGAGGGCAAGTTTTAGCCCTACCCCGGCGGACCCGTGTCCCGGCGAGCGGGCGACCCGAGTGCGGAGGACGCGCCGGCGTTCGTCCCGCTTCTTCGCCCTCCCCCGGCGGACCCGTGTCCCGGCGGGCGGGCGTTCCGCGTGCGGAGAACGCGCCGCCATTCGGGCCGCGGCTTCGCCTTCCCCGGGCGGGTCTGCCCCCGCTCCGGGCGACTCAGGCTCGCTCGGTGCGCCAGGAGTAGCGCGGGGCGTAGCCGAGCAGGCGCCGGGCCTTCTCGATGCCATAGGCCGGCTCCGTGCCGGTGAGCGCGGCGGCGAGCCCGGCCAGCTCGGGGACGAAGCGGGGGATGACCTCGCTCAGCGGGAGCTCGCTGTGGGCGTCCGCGGCGCCGACGTTGAAGGGGTGGTTGCCGGCGCCCAGCTCGTCCAGGTGCTCGACCGCCAGGCGGGCCGCCTGCGCCACGTCCCGAGAATCGACGTAGCCCCACAGCCCGGCGGAGGCGTCGCGCGTGCCCCGCGGCTGCCCCCGCACGGCGTACTCGTCCGGCCCGATCACCAGGGCGATGCGCAGCGAGGCCACGGCCAGCCCGTGCTCTTTCGCCGCCAGGGTGAAGATCTCCTCGCCGACCCACTTGGACAGGGCGTAGAAGTCGTCCGGCGCCTGGCCGACCGACTCGTCCGCCGGGAGGGCGGAGAGACCGCCCGAGCGGCACCGCTCCTCCAGCCCGTAGGTGGTGATCGAGGAGGCGTAGGCGACGCGCTTGATGCCCAGGCCGGCGCAGGCGGCGGCCACGTGGGCGGCGGCGGCCGAGTTGTTGGTGAAGACCTGCTCGGCCGGGTGGTGGGCGGTGCTGGGGTAGGCGCCCAGGTGGATCACGGCGTCCGCGCCGGCGAGGGCGCCGTAGACCGACCCGGCGTCGGCCAGATCGACCAGCAGGCTGCGGGCGGCGCTCTCCGGGGGGACGAGGGTGCGGTCGATCGCCCACACCTCGTAGCCGCCGGCGGCGGCGAGGTCGGCGAGCACGGCCCGCCCCACGCGGCCGGCGGCGCCGGTCACGGCAACCCTGGTTACGCTCTCGGTCATGGAGACGGGTGTACCATACCGGGCCATGAAGATTACCGACGTGACGATGACTCAGTTCTCGCTCGGGCCGCTGCAACGGCCGTACTGGAACTCGATCATCCGCACGGCGAACAAGGGGTTCAGCCGGATCGAGATCCACACCGACGAGGGCATCTCGGGGCTGTCTTTCGGCGGCCACCGCGACCTCGTCCTGGGGCGCTTCCGCGAGCTGCTCGTGGGGCAGGACCCCCTCGACGCCGAGGCCTGCTGGCACCGCCTCTACGCCCACAACCGGAAGCCGGTGGCCAAGGGCGAGTACATCTCGGCCATCGGGGTCACGGACATCGCCCTGTGGGACCTGCGCGGGAAGGTCCTCGGTCTACCCTGCTGGCGCCTGATGGGGGGCTACCGGCAGCGCGTCCCGGTCTACGCCGCGGGTGGCTACTACGAGGACGGCAAGGGCGTGGCCGAGCTCGTCGCCGAGATGACCGGGTTCGTCTCCCTCGGCTACCGGGCGGTGAAGCTCAAGGTGGGCTGGCCGGGGGCCGGCCTGCGGCACGACGCCGAGCGCGTCGCCGCCGTGCGCGAGGCGCTCGGGCCGGACGTCGACCTGATGGTGGACGTGAACAACGCCTGGGACGCGAACACGGCCATCCGCTTCGGACGGATGATCGAGCGCTACGAGCCCTACTGGCTGGAGGAGCCCACCCCCGCCGACGACTACCGCGGCCAGGCGGCGATCTGCAACGCCCTGGACGTGCCCGTGGCCAGCGGGGAGAACGAGTTCACCCGGTGGGGCTTCCGCGATCTGCTGGACGCCAGAGCGGTGGACATCGTCCAGGCGGACCCGCGCACCTGCGGCGGCTTCACCGAGTGGCTGAAGATCGCCGCCCTGGCCTCCGCCTACCACCTGCCGATGGCCCCCCACGGCGGGCCACACGTCGGCGCCCACTGCGTCGGCGCCGTCTCCAACGGCCTGATCGTGGAGAGCTACGTCCACTCCATCCAGGCCCACCTGAACGAGTTCGTTGCCCCGCCGGACATCAAGGACGGCTACGTGACCCTGCCGCAGCGTCCGGGACTCGGGCTGCAGTGGGACGAGGACGCCATCAAGCGCCGTCTGGGCTGACAGCCAGCAGCACCGCCGCACGCGTCGTAAGCGCCGCACGCGCCATAAGCGCCGCAGGTGAGCAAGCCACCCCAGAAGGGAGCTCGGTTGCGGGCCGGACTCCGCGCCGCGCCCTCTTCGGCTTCGGCGCTTCAGAGCCCGTCGAGCGTGCGCAGCTGCTCGTCGCTGAGGACCAGGTCGGCGGCGGGCAGCAGGGCGTCGAGCTGCGATTCCGTCTCCGGCCCGACGATGGCGGCCGCCACCGCCGGCCGGCTGCACAGCCAGGCCAGGGCCAGGTGCGCCGGGGGGTAGCCCCATTCGGCGCTCAGCCGCACCAGGCGGGAGGCCGCCGCGAGGCGGGATTCGGGGAAACGGTGGTCGGCCCCGTGGCGCACCGCCGGCGGCTCGTCCGCCGCGGCGCCGTCGCCCGCCGGGGTGTAGCGGCCGGTGAGGAGCCCCTCGGCCAGGGCGCTGTAGGCGGTGATCGAGACGCCGAGGGCGAGGCAGGCGGGGACGACGTCCCGCTCGACGCCGCGGTCGAGCAGGTTGTAGGGCATCTCCATCGCCACCGGCGGATCGAGCCGCAGCCGGTCGGCGAGCCAGAGCGCCCGGGTCAGCTCCCAGGCGGGGTAGTTGGAGAGGGCCGGGTAGCGGACCTTGCCCTGATGCACGAGGTCGTCGAACGCGCGCAGGGTCTGATCGAGCGGGGTGGTCGGGTCCGGGTGGTGGGCGTAGTAGACGTCGACGTAGTCCGTCCCCAGCCGGCGCAGACTGCGCTCGCACTGGCTCATGATGTGGCGCCGGGTGAGGCCGCCGCCGGCCGGCCCGCCGTCGTTCGGGCCGTCGCCGACGCGCTCCTGCACTTTCGTGGCGATGACCACCTCGTGGCGCCGGCCGCGGACGCCGCGCCCCACCAGCTCCTCGGACGAGGGGCGATCGGCCGCCGGAGGGATGCCCGGCCGGTCGAAGCGCGTCTGGTTGCCGTAGGAGTTGGCCGTGTCCAGGAAGTTGACGCCCCCGTCGATCGCCCGCGCCACCAGCCGGGGGGCGTCCGCTTCCAGCGGGGCGATGCCCAGGAAAGCGGTGCCGAGGCAGAGGGTGGAGACCCGCACGCCGGTGCGTCCGAGCAGGGTGTACCTCACGCCGGGTCGCCCCCGCGCTCGGCGCCGCCGCTGACGGCAGGGAGGAAGTGCACCTCGCTCGCCTCCCCGACCGGCTGGCGCAGGCCGAGGCGAGACATGACCCCGTCGACGGCCACCCCGATGGCCGGCTTGAGTCGGTCGTCCTCCACCAGGCGGTCCTTCATGCCCGGGTGGGCCGCTTCCAGGCTCTCGATCACCTGCCGCACGGTGCGGCCGGGGACGTCCACCCGGTCGGCGCCGCCGGTCAGGTCACGCATCAGAGACGGCACCCAAACCGTGGCCAACGTCGCGTCCCCGTCCCTTCGTGCGCCCGAGGTCTGTTGCGGTCTGTGGTCGACACCCGTCGCCGGTAGCTCCGGGCTCACTCGATCTGCCCGGTCATCTCCAGCACCACACGCGGTGAGATGGGCAGCACGTCCGGTCGCTTGCCCAGGGCGTGGGCGACGGCGTTGGCCACGGCCGCGGGGGGCGGGACGATCGGCACCTCGCCGACGCCGCGCACGCCGAAGGGGTGACCCGGATTCGGCACCTCGACGATCACGGTATCGATCATCGGCAGGTCGAGCGCGGTCGGCATGCGGTAGTCCAGCAGGGAGGCGTTGACCATCTCCCCGCGCCCGTTGAGGAAGTACTCCTCGTTCAGGGCCCAGCCGATGCCCTGCGCCGAGCCGCCCTGCATCTGGCCCTCGACGTAGCTGGGGTGGATCGCCTTGCCGGCGTCCTGGATCACGGTGAAGCGCAGCACCTGCACCTTCCCCGTTTCGGGGTCGATCTCGACGTCCACGATGTTGGTCGCGAAAGCCCCGCCGTGGCCCGGCGGGTCGACGTTGGCCCGGCCGGTCACCGGCCCGCCGGTGTCGCCCAGCTGGGCGGCCACTTCCTTGAAGCTCAGCGTGTCGCCCGCTCGGGCCGGCGAGGTGAAGGTGGTGCCTTCGTAGACCACCGTCTCCGGCTCGACCTCCCAGATCAGGGCGGCGCGCTCCTTCATCTGCCGGATGACGTCCTCGGCCGCCTTGATGGCGGCGAAGCCGGTGGCGAAGGTGGTGCGGCTGCCTCCGGTGACGGCGGTGAAGCCGATCGAGTCCGTGTCCACCACGGCGGGGCGCACGTCGTGCGCCCCGAGGCCGAGCACCTCGGCGGCCTGCATCGCCACCGAGGCGCGTGTGCCGCCGATGTCCGTCGAGCCCTCAACCAGGTTGACCGTGCCGTCCGCGTTGACGTTGATGGTGCACGAGGATTCCAGGCCGACGTTGAACCAGTAGCCGTGGGCGACGCCGCGCCCGCGGTGCGGGCCTTCCAGCGGCGAGCGGTAGTGCTCGTGGGCCTTCGCCGCTTCGAGCACCTCGACGGAGCCGATGCGGGGGTGCACCGGGCCGTCGACCCGGCGCGTCCCCTCCTTCGCGCTGTTCTTGAGCCGGAAGTCGATGGGGTCGAGGCCCAGCTTCTCGGCCAGCTCGTCCACCACCTGCTCGGCGGCGAAGGCGGCCTGCGTCGCGCCCGGGGCGCGATAGGCGGCCGACTTGGGCTTGTTCACGACCACGTCGTAGCCGTCGATGCGCCCGTTCGGCACGTCGTAGGCGGCGAAGACGCACTCGGCGGCGGCGCCGACCGGCGAGCCCGGGTAGGCGCCGGCCTCGAAGCGGATGTCCGCCTCGCCGGCGACCAGACGCCCGTCCCGCGTCGCCCCCATCTTGACCCGCATCCACGAGCCGGGCGTCGGCCCGGTGCCCTGGAAGACCTCCGCCCGGCTCATCACCAGCTTCACCGGCCGGGCGGACTGGCGGGAGAGCAGGGCCGCGAGTGGCTCGAGGTAGATCGGGATCTTGCCCCCGAAGCCGCCGCCGATCTCCAGCGGCACCACCTTGATCCGCGAGACGGGGATCTGCAGCACCTTGGCCGTCTGCTCGCGGACGACGAACGCGCCCTGGGTGCTGCACCAGATGGTGACCTGGCCGTCTGCGTTCCAGGCGGCGGTCGCCGCGTGGGGCTCGATGTAGCCCTGGTGGACGGTGGCGGTGGTGACCACCCGCTCGACGACGACGTCCGCCTCGGCGAAGGCCTTGTCCGGATCGCCGAGGACGAACTGGAAGTGCTTGGCCAGGTTGGAGTGCTCGTCCGTCTGCTCGCCGAGGGACTCGGTGGTCAGGTCGTCGTGGAGCAGCGGGGCGCCCGCTCGCATCGCCTCCTCGACCGTGCTCACCGCCGGGAGGACCTCGTAGTCCACCTCGATCAGCTTCAGCGCCTGCTCGGCGATGTGGGCGCTGGTGGCGGCGACCGCGGCCACCGCGTGCCCCTTGTAGAGCGCCTTGTGCCGGGCGAGGATGTTGTCCTGCAGCCAGCGCACGT
This sequence comes from Chloroflexota bacterium, assembly GCA_035537855.1. Classification (GTDB taxonomy): domain Bacteria; phylum Chloroflexota; class UBA11872; order UBA12225; family UBA12225; genus DATLLM01. The sequence continues at coordinate 6,509 of DATLLM010000235.1, forward strand.
TGCCGCTGCCCTCGCCGAGGTCGATCGTGCGGCTCTCCGCCTCGCTCAGGTCGGCGGCCGTGACCGCGGCCTTGACGCCGGGCAGGGCCAGCGCCTTGCTCGTGTCGATGCTCTTGATGCGGGCGTGCGAGTGCGGGCTGCGCAACACCTTGCCGTGGAGCATCCCGGCCAGGCGGATGTCCGCGCCGTAGATGGCCCGGCCGGTGACCTTGTCCACGCCGTCGTGACGGATGGGACGCGTCCCCACCACGTTGTAGCTGGTGTGGCTCAGCACCTGGTTCGGCAGGTAGGTTTCGGTCGTCGCCGATTCGGTCGCCGGGGCGCCCGTTGCCGGTTCCTTGGTCGTCGTCATCGCGTCGCCTCCGCGCTCGCCTGGGCGGCGCCGCCGGGGCGGGCCCCGGCGGCGCCGCGCTGCATCCCGGCGGCGGTCATCACCGCCCGGACGATCTTGTCGTAGCCGGTGCAGCGGCAGAGGTTGCCGGAGAGCCAGAAGCGCACCCGCTCTTCGGTGGGATTCGGCTCTTTGTCCAGCAGGGCCTTGGCGGCGAGGATGAAGCCGGGGGTGCAGATGCCGCACTGCAGCGCCGCCCCTTCGAGGAAGGCCTGCTGGAGGGGGTGCAGACCGGCGGGGGTGGCCACCCCCGCGCTGGTGCCGACGTCCTTCCCGGCGGCCTCAACCCCCAGCACGAGGCAGGAGTTGACCAGCCGGCCGTTCAGCAGCACGCTGCACGCGCCGCAGTTGCCGTCGTTGCAGCCTTCCTTCGTCCCGGTCAGGCCGACGACGTCCCTGAGGCACTCCAGCAGGCTCTGCTGTGGCTCGCAGAGGAACTCCGTCTCCTCCCCGTTGATCCGGGTGGCAACGTGTGCCTTGGTCGCGCGCGCTGGGGTCGTCGTCACGTGTTGCCGCTCCTCGCGCCGTGTCTTGGGGCTTCGCGCTCGCGCGCGAGTTCTCGCTAGTGCCGCGGCTCCGGCTCCCCGCGGGCGCGCCGCAGGGCGCCGCGCAGGGCGCGCGTGGTCAGGATTCCGGCCAGGTGCCGGCGCTGGGTCTGCGAGCCGCGCATGTCCGAGATGGGGCTGACCGCCTCCCGGGCCGCCGTGGCCGCCCGGGCGATAGCCTCCTCGTCCCCCGCCGTGCCCACCAGCAGGCCACGCGCCGCGTCGACGTAGAGCGGCGTCGGCGCGACGGCCGCCAGGGCCACCCGGGCGTCGGCCACGGACTGCCCGTCCTCGCTCAGCCTCACCCAGGCGCCGGCCCCGACGACGGCGATGTCCATCTCGTTGCGGGGGATGAAGCGCAGGTAGAAGGAGCCCGAGCGGGGCTCCGGCGGCGGGAAGTGGATGGAGACGAGCAGCTCGCCCGGCTCGAGGCGGGAGAGCCCGGGGGCGAGGCAGAACTGCTCGGCGGAGAGCTGGCGCCGGCCGCTCGGGCCGGCGATGTTGCAGGTGGCCCCCAGCACGATCAGGGAGGGGATCGAGTCGCCGCTCGGCGAGGCGTTGCACAGGTTGCCGCCGACGGTCGCGCGGCCCTGGATGCCGATCCCGCCGAGGATGGAGACCGAGTCCACCAGCGCGGGGTAGGCCGCCCGGATGGCGGTGTCCTCGTAGATCCGGTAACAGGGCACGGCGGCGCCCAGGGTGAGGCCGTCGGCCAGACTGAGGCGCACCTCGCCGAGCTCGGGGATGGCCTTGATGTCCACCACCCGCTGGGGGGCGAAACGCTCCGCCCGGAGCTGCACCAGCAGGTCCGTGCCCCCGGCCAGCGCCCGGGCCGAGCCCTCCGGCCCGGAGAGCAGGGCCACCGCCTCCTCAACGCTCGACGGACTGACGTACTCGAAGGCCTGCACCGTGTACGAGCTCCTCCTGGATTGCCACCGCGGAGACCCGCGGAGACGTCCGAACCCCGCCGGCCGGCGGACGCGGCCGGCACCCGAGGGTGGGCAGCGGGACGGCTTTGCGGCGGCTCCAGAGCATGATAGCATCGGCCCCACCAC
>DATLLM010000236.1:0-10305 GCA_035537855.1 Chloroflexota bacterium
GTGCTCACCCCGCCCGGCCGGTCGAGGGACGTCACGGGGTGTCCGGGTGGGAGGTGTCGTCGCCGATGACGTGGACGTCGACGGTGCGCACCCGGCGCAGCAGGCCGGTCACCACCGAGCCGCGGAAGAGCTCGTGCCAGCGCCCGTGGCTGGAGCGCCCGATCACGACCTGGGCCACGTTCTCCTCTTTGGCGAGCGCGGCCAGGGAGGCCGCCACGTCGCGCCCCGAGCGGCGCACGACGCGGGCGCCGAGGTCCTCGGCGAAGCGCAGGTTGGCCTCCACCGCTTTCTGCACCTGGAAGGGGAGCTGCTCCCAGTCCGGGGGCTCGACGTAGGCCGCGAGCAGTTCGGCGCGCAGGCCGGAGGCCATCCGCCAGGCGCGGCGGACGAGCTGCTTGGACAGCGGCTGGTGGTCGACGCAGACCAGCACCCGCTCGGAGGCGGGCCAGGAGGCGTCGATCCCGTGCCCCACCATGTAGACCTGGAGCTGCTCGTCCACCTGCTGGGCGGTGCGCCGCAGGGCGAGCTCGCGCAGGGCGGTCAGGTTGCCCGCTCGGAAGAAGCTCTCCAGGGCGGCCCCGGCCCGGCCGGCGGGGTAGACGTGGCCGCCCTGGATGCGCTGGCGCAGGGCGTGGGGGGACATGTCGATCAGCTCCACCTCGTCCGCCCCGTCCAGCACGGCGTCCGGCAGGCGCTCCCGCACCGGCGCCCCGGTGATGCTCTCCACGATGTCGGCCACGCTCTCCAGGTGCTGCACGTTCATCGTGGAGAGGACGTCGATCCCGGCGTCGCGGATGGCCTCCACGTCCTGCCAGCGCTTCTCCCGCGCAGAGCCGGGGGCGTTGGTGTGGGCCAGCTCGTCCACCAGCACCACCCGGGGGCGCCGGGCGAGCACGGCGTCCGTGTCCATCTCCTCCACCGTCGCGCCGCCGTAGGGAACCCGCTTGCGGGGGACGACTTCCAGTTGGCCGATCTGGGCGGCGGTCTGGGGGCGGCCGTAGTGCTCGACGAACCCGAGCACCACGTCCACGCCCTGCGCCCGGCGTCGCTGGCACTCCTGGAGGGCGGCGTAGGTCTTGCCCACCCCGGGGGCCATCCCCAGGTAGACGCGCAGCCGGCCCCGCCCGGTGTCGCCTTCGCTCCGGGCGCGGGCCAGCATCTGCTCGGCCGTCGGACGGGCGTCGCGCTCCTCGATGGTCGTTCCCCAGCTGCCCCGGCTGCCCTGTGCTCCTCCGCCGCGAGTGGCCGGCGCTAGCGGAGGGCGTCCAGGGCCAGGTTGAGGCGCAGCACGTTGACCCGCGGCTCGCCGAAGAGCAGCCACTGCGGCCCCTCGGTCTGCTGCGCCACCAGGACGCGCACGCGCTCCTCGGAGACGCCCCGCGCCCGGGCCACCCGGGCCACCTGCAGGGCCGCGTTGGCCGGCGAGATGTGCGGGTCGAGCCCGGAGGCGGAGGCGGTGACGGCGTCCCCCGGCACGACGGCGCTCGCCGCCAGGCCGTTCTCCGCACGGTAGGCGGCCGCGCGCTCCTCGACCTGGTCGATCAGCTTCCGGTTGGTGGGGCCCAGGTTGGACCCGGAGGAGGCGGCCGCGTCGTAGCCGTCCGCCCCGGCCGCGGACGGCCGGGGGTGGAAGTAGCCGGGGGCGGCGAAGTTCTGCCCCAGCAGCTCGGAGCCCACCACCCGCCCGTTCGCCGTGAGCAGGCTGCCGTTGGCCTGGCGGGGGAAGGCCAACTGGGCGACGCCGGTCAGCACCAGCGGGTAGACCAGCCCGGTGAGGGCGGTCAGGATCAGGGTCAGCAGGACGGCGGTGCGCAGCTGGCCGCCGAGGTTACGAAAGACGGTGGTGCCGTTCATGATTCTCTCTCTCGGGGGTCAGGCCAGGCCGATGGCGTGGACGATGAGGTCGATCAGCTTGATGCCGGCGAAGGGGGCGACGATGCCGCCGAGGCCGTAGACGAGCAGGTTGCGGCGCAGCAGGCCGGCGGCCGGCACGGCGCGGTAGGCCACCCCGCGCAGGGCCAGGGGGATCAGGGCGATGATGATCAGGGCGTTGAAGATGACGGCGGAGAGGATGGCGCTCTCCGGGGTGGCCAGCCCCATGACGTTCAGGGCGCCCAGCTCGGGGTAGGTGACGGCGAAGGCGGCCGGGATGATGGCGAAGTACTTGGCCACGTCGTTGGCGATGGAGAAGGTGGTGATCGCCCCGCGGGTGATCAGCAGCTGCTTGCCGATGCGCACCACCTCGATCAGCTTGGTCGGGTCGGAGTCCAGGTCGACCATGTTCGCCGCGTCTTTGGCGGCGGCCGTCCCGGAGTTCATCGCCAGCCCGACGTCGCTCTGGGCCAGGGCCGGGGCGTCGTTCGTGCCGTCCCCGGTCATGGCCACCAGGTGCCCCTCGGCCTGGGCCTCCCGGATGAGCTTGATCTTGTCCTCCGGCCGGGCCTCGGCGACGAAGTCGTCCACCCCCGCCTCCGCGGCGATGGTGGCCGCCGTGAGGCGGTTGTCCCCGGTGACCATGATGGTGCGGATGCCCATCCGGCGCAGCTCGTCGAAGCGCTCGCGCATCCCCGGCTTGACGGTGTCCTTGAGGTAGATCACCCCGTAGACCTCGGCCTCCCGGGCGACGAGCAGGGGGGTGCCCCCGAGGCGGGAGATGCGCTCCACCTCGGCGTCCGCGGCCGCCGGCACCGGCCGCCCGGCGGCCGCCGCCCGGCGGGCCATCACGTCCGCCGAGCCCTTCAGCACCAGGGCCGCCGGGGCGCCGCCGGCCGCCGGATAGCGCACCCCAGAGGAGCGCGTCTCGGCGGAGAAGGGGATGGCCTCGGCCCCCGCCGGCAGGACGCCGTCGCTCCCGGGAGCGGCGCCCAGCAGCTGCTGGGCGAGGGCCACGATCGAGCGCCCCTCGGGAGTCTCGTCGCCGCGCGAGGCGTCGAGCGCGGCCAGGGCCACCTCCCGGGCGGTGCGCCCGCCGACGGGCACGAACCCGGCGGCCAGGCGGTTGCCGAACGTGATCGTCCCCGTCTTGTCCAGCAGCAGGGTGTCCACGTCCCCGGCCGCTTCCACCGCCCGCCCGGACATGGCCAGCACGTTGAAGCGGGTCACCCGGTCCATGCCGGCGATGCCGATGGCCGAGAGCAGCCCGCCGATGGTGGTGGGGATGAGGCAGACCAGCAGGGCCACCAGGACGACGACCGAGAGGGGCCCGCCGGCGTAGACGGCGAAGGGCTGCATCGTGACCACCGCGAGCAGGAAGACGATGGTCAGCCCGGCGAGCAGGATGGCCAGCGCGATCTCGTTCGGCGTGCGCTGGCGCTTCGCGCCCTCCACCAGCGAGATCATGCGGTCGAGGAAGGTCTCCCCGGGGTCCGAGGTGATGCGGCAGATCAGCCAGTCGCTGGTCACCTGGGTGCCCCCGGTGACCGAGGAGCGGATGTCCGTCCCCGGCTCCTTGAGCACCGGGGCGCTCTCCCCGGTGACGGCGGCCTCGTTGACGTAGGCCACCCCCTGCACCACCTCGCCGTCGCCGGGGACGAGGTCGTTCTCCTCAACCAGCACCAGGTCGCCCTTGCGCAGGGCGCTGGAGGGCACCACCTCGACCTCCCGGCCGGTGGGCGTCCGCAGGCGCCTGGCCCGGGTCTCCCGCCGGGTGCGGCGCAGGGTGTCCGCCTGGGCCCGCCCGCGGGCCTCGGCCATCGCTTCGGCGAAGTTGGCGAAGAGCACGGTGAACCACAGCCAGAGCGTCGTCTGGAGCACGAAGAAGCTGTTGGACTCCCCGGTGGCGAAGGCCTGCACCGTGGCCAGGGTGGTGAGCGCGCTGCCCAGCTCGACGACGAACATCACCGGGTTCCTGGCCATGGTGCGCGGGTTCAGCTTGCGGAACGAGTCCCCGAGCGCCCGGCGCACCATCGGTCCGGTGAAGAGCAGCTGCCCGCGGCGCCGGCCGGCCAGGGCCTTCATCTCGTCGGACGCGGCCCGCTGGCCGGGCGACTTCTCCGGCGGCCCGGGCGCGGCGCTGCCCGGCGCCGGAACGGCGGGAGTGGCCGGGGGCTCCGGAGCCCGGGCGGCCTCGGAGAGCGGAGTGCGTTGAGTCATCGCTGTTCTGCTCCTGCCGCATCCCGTTCAGGACGCGGCTTCGACGGTCTGCCCGGCGTTGAGCTGGAGCTGCTCCACGATCGGCCCCAGGGACAGCGCCGGGAAGTAGGTCAGGGCGCCGACGATCAGCACGGTGCCGACCAGCAGCCCGACGAACAGGGGCCCGGAGGTGGGGAAGGTGCCCAGGCTGACCGGCAGGCGCTTCTTCGCCGCCAGGGAGCCGGCCAGGGCCAGGATGGGCACGATCATCCCGTAGCGCCCGATCAGCATGGCCAGCCCGATGGTGGTGTTGTAGTAGAGCGTGTTGGCGCTCAGCCCGGCGAAGGCCGAGCCGTTGTTGCCGGTGCCGGAGGTGTAGGCGTAGAGCACCTCGGCGAAGCCGTGGGCCCCGGGATTGGCCAGGCTGCCCAGGGGGCCGGGCTGCACCACCGCCAGGGCGGTGAAGCCCAGGATGGAGAGGGGCAGCACGAGCACGGTGAGCATGGCCATCTTGACGTCGAAGGCCTCGATCTTCTTGCCCAGGTACTCGGGGGTGCGCCCCACCATCAGGCCGGCCAGGAAGACGGCCAGCACGGCGAAGATCAACATCCCGTACAGCCCGGCGCCGGCCCCGCCGAAGACCACCTCGCCCAGCTGGATGTTCAGCAGGGGGACGAACCCCCCCATGGGGATCATGCTGCCGTGCATCATGTTCACCGCCCCGCACGAGGCGGCCGTGGTGACCACGGCGAAGAGCACGGAGAGCAGGACGCCGAAGCGCACCTCCTTGCCCTCCATGCTCCCCCCGGGCACGACCTGGTCGACCCCCAGCCCGGCCAGGATGGGGTTCCCCTGCTGCTCGGCGAACAGGGCCACCGCCAGGCCGAGGGCGAAGATGGTGGCCATCGCCGCCCAGACGGCCCAGCCCTGGCGGGCGTCGCCCACGAGGTACCCGAAGGTGAGGGCCAGGGCGGAGGGGATGAGGAAGATGCTGACGATCTGCAAGAACGTGGCGGCCGGCGACGGCCCCTCGAAGGGGTGGGCCGAGTTGGCGTTGAGGAAGCCCCCGCCGTTGGTGCCCAGCTCCTTGATCGCCTCCTGGCTGCCCATGGGGCCGAAGGTGATCGTCTGCCGGGCCCCCTCGACCGTGGTCGCGCCCACCGTCCCGGACAGGGTCTGGGGGACGCCCTGCCAGATCAGGACGAGGGCGAAGACGAGGGAGACGGGCAGCAGCAGGTAGAGGGTGGCGCGCACCAGGTCGGCCCAGAAGTTGCCGATGCCGCTCGCGCTGCGCCGGGCGAGCCCCCGGGCCAGGGCGACGGCGACGGCGATGCCGGTCGCCGCCGAGGTGAAGTTGTGCACCGCCAGGCCCACCATCTGGGTGAAGTTGGAGACGGTGCCCTCCCCGCTGTACGACTGCCAGTTGGTGTTGGTCGCGAAGCTGACCGCGGTGTTGAAGGCCAGGTCCGGGGCGAGGGGGCCGAAGCCCTGGTCGTTCCAGGGGAGCCACTGCTGGGTCTTGAAGACCAGGTAGCTCAGCAGCAGCCCGGCCAGGTTGAACAGCAGCAGCGCGGCGGCGTAGGCCGTCCAGCGCTGGTCGGCCGCCGGGTCGATCCCGCAGAGGCGGTAGACGCCGCGCTCCAGGGGGCCGAGCGCGGGGGTCATGAAGGTCCGCTCGCCGGCCATCACCCGGGCGATGAATCGCCCCAGGGGCTGCGCCGTGGCGAGCAGCAGGAGGAAGAAGAGGGCGACCTGGAGGAGGTCGCGCAGGGACACGCCGTTGATCATGATGGTGGGGCCTCAAGCGGTGCGCGCTGGTGGGGTGCGCTTCGCACCGCGCACGTGTACGTGTGGCGGGTGCGGGCGGCCGTCTCCGGTCGCCGCCCGCCGGGGGTCAAACTGCCTCGGGCTTGAGCAGGGCCCAGGTGAGGTAGACCAGCACGGCCACCGCGACCACCAGAGCCAGCGTCTCGATTACGGGCATCGTCTCGTCTCGACGTTCGGGCGTTCGCCCGTTCGGGCGGCCCGGTCGCGTGACCGGGCCGTCACAGCCTCTCGCAGGCGGCGGCGTAGCCCAGCATGGCCACGAAGAACGCCACCGTCAGGGCGACGAACAGCAGATCGGCCATCGCGTTCCTCCTCTCCTTCGATCCGGCGCCGCCACAGCGCCACCGCGGACTCCGGTCGCCGGGGCGGGGCGCCCGCCGGGACGGCGTCCAGGACGGCGGCCAGCTCCCACAGTCCGAGCAGCAGGACGCCGGCGAACAGCCAGTCCGGCCAGTCCATCACCCGCCCTCGCTCTCCCGCCGCGGACGGCGGTCGCCCTCGAGCGCGGCGTGCCCGCCGCCGCCGCCCGGGCGCTCCTCGTCCAGGGCGACGCCGCGCTCGGCGGCCACGTCCTCGATGGCCGCCAGCAGTCCGGCCCCGGCGCAGACGACCGTCACCCGGGTGATCCCGCTCGCCGGGTCGGCCACCAGGTCGCAGAGGGCCTGCGCCTGGGTCTCGTCGTAGCCGGCGGTCCGCCCCCACCGCACCGCCGGGCGGCCGTCCCGCCCGGCGGTGCGGTGCGTCCAGCGGGTCGCCGGCGGCCACAGCCGGCGAAGCGCCTCGATGCCCATCGTCGTGCTCCTCCTCACCCGCCGACGTGTCCGGGGGCCGCCGGCTCGCGGGTCAGCCGCGCCACGGCAGCCAGCAAGGCCTCGAGCGGGAACGGTTTGGGCAGGCAGGCCTCCGGCCGGAACTCGGCCAGCCGCAGCCGGCTGACCTGCACCGCCGAGAGCACCACCGTCGGCACCCGCCGGCCGGCCGCCTGCAGGGCCCGCAGCACGTCCCAGCCGGAGCCGTCCGGCAGGTTGACGTCCAGCAGCATCACCCCCGGCGCCTCCAGCTCCAGGGCGCTCAGCGCCGCCGCCAGCGTCTCCGCGCGGCGGACGCGGTAGCCCCGGGCAACGAGATTCCGGTCCAGGATGGCGCCCAACGACGGGTCGTCTTCGACCAGCAGCACCGACGGCCGGCAACGCTCGACGCTCATCTCCGTGCCTCGCTCGCTCTGCCTCGTCCGCCTCGAATGTAGGCCCGGCGCCCTCAACGACGTCTTAACGGCGGCGCCGTTGGGGCTCAAAGAGTCCTCAATTCCGGCCCGGGCCGGGCGGCCCCCCCCGCGGACGCCACACGGGCGCCGGCCGGGGCGGATCTTGAGCGAATGTTGAGCGCGTCCCGGGCGGCCTTGAGACTTTCTTAAGCCCGGCGATGGCACGCTCTCCTCGAAGGCGAGGAGCGCAGATCGTGCCCGAGACGCAGACCCCAACCGAACCGAAGAACGCCACCCCGCCGGCCGCGCCACCGGCCCCGCCGGCGGCGCGGCCGGCGGGCCGGGAGATCCACCGCGTCGCCCGCCGCCGGGCAGCCGGCGCCCCGGACGCACCGCCGGCGCCCCCGGACGGGGCACCGGCGCCCGGCGGCGACGCCCCGGACGGCGGCGGAACGCCCCGGCGGGTGCCCCGCATCCTGGTGGGGACGGAGGGCGAGCGCACCGTCCGCCCCGGCGGGCACAGCGGCGACCGCGCCGTGCGCATCGTCCGCCCTCGCCTGCCCGGCCTGCGCCCCACCGCCCCCGGCTACGTCCTGGTGGAGGAGGAGCCGGAGGCCCGTGGCCGCCTGGCCCGCTCCTGGCGGCGGACGAAGCGCACCCTGATCGGGCGCCCCATCAGCAGCGCCCTGGAGTCGCACGAGCGCCTGACCAAGCTCAAGGGCCTGGCCGTCTTCGCCGCGGACAACATCTCCTCCTCCGCCTACGCCACCGAGGAGATCATGCGGGTGCTCGTCCTGGCCGGGACGGGCGCCCTGGCCCTCACCCTGCCCATCAGCCTGGGCATCGTCGCCCTGCTGGCGGTGGTCGCCACTTCTTACCAGCAGACGATCAAGGCCTACCCCAACGGCGGGGGGAGCTACATCGTCTCCAAGGAGAACCTGGGGACGCTCCCCGGCCTGGTGGCCGGCGCCGCCCTGCTGATCGACTACGTGCTGACGGTGGCCGTCTCCACCTCCGCCGGCATCGCCGCCGTGGTGGCCGCGTTCCCCGCCCTGGCCCCCGAGCGGGTGCTGCTCTGCGTCCTGGCCATCGCCCTGCTCACCCTGGGCAACCTGCGCGGCGTCCGCGAGTCCGGGACGCTCTTCGCCGCCCCGCTCTACGTCTACCTCTTCAGCATCGGCGGGCTGATCCTCTACGGCCTGGTGCGCTGGGCCACCGGGACGCTACCGGCGTACGTGCCCCCCGCGTCGGGAGGCGAGCTCCACGGGGCGGGCCAGACCCTGGGCCTGTTCCTCGTGCTGCGCGCTTTCTCCTCCGGCGCCGTCGCCCTGACCGGGGTAGAGGCGGTCTCCAACGGCATCCCCGCCTTCCAGCGCCCGGAGAGCACGAACGCCCGGATCACCCTGGTCTGGATGGCCTCCCTGTTCGCCGCCGTCTTCCTGGGGCTCTCCTTCCTCGCCGCCCGGCTGCACGTCGTCCCCGATCCCACGGAGGTGGAGACGGTGCTCAGCCAGGTGGCCCGCACCCTGGTGGGGACGAACCCCTACTACTACCTGGTGCAGTTCGCCACCACCGTGCTGCTGATCCTGGCGGCGAACACCGCCTTCGCCGACTTCCCCCGCCTGGCCAGCCTGATGGCCCGGGACCGGTTCCTGCCCGGCCAGTTCGCCTACCGGGGCGAGCGCCTGGCCTTCACCAACGGCATCGCCGCCCTGGCCGCCGTCGCCGCCGTGCTGGTGGTGGTCTTCGGGGGCAGCGTGACCAACCTGATCCCCTTGTACACCGTCGGCGTCTTCGTCGCCTTCACCCTCTCCCAGACGGGGATGGTGCGCCACCACCTGCAGCTGCGCGAGCCCGGCTGGCGCCACGCCATCGTCATCAACGCCGCCGGCGCCCTGGCCACCGGGGTGGTGGCGGTCGTCGTCGGCGTGACCAAGTTCGCCCTCGGGGCCTGGATGGTGCTGCTCCTGATCCCCGGCCTGGTGTTCGTGCTGTACAGCATCCGCCGCCATTACCTCCTCGCCCGCGACCAGCTGCTGGTCACCGACGAGGACCTGCGCACCCGCCCGGACCTCGACCCCCGGCAGCTGCAGCACGTGGTGGTCATCCCCGTCGCCGACCTCAACCGGGCGGCCGTCCGCGCCGTGGCCTACGCCCGCTCCCTCACCGGGCAGGTCGCCGCCGGCGGCGGGGGCGGGGGCCCGGACGCGCCGGGGGCCGCGCCGCGGACGCACCTGATCGCGGTGCACATCACGGACGACGTCGACGCCGGCGAGCGCCTCAAGGCGCGCTGGGACCGCGCGGGGCTGGGCGTCGACCTGGTGATCCTGGAGTCGCCCTACCGCGCCCTGGTCGGCCCGCTGCTGGCCTACGTCAACGCCCTGGAGCGCCAGCAGCCGGAGGTCACCTCCGTGGTCACGGTGCTGCTCCCGGAGTACATCCCCGCCCACTGGTGGGAGCACGTGCTGCACACCCAGACCGCGCTCAGCCTCAAGGGCGCGCTCCTCTTCCGGCCCCGCACCGCCGTCCTCTCCGTCCCCTACCACCTGGCAGACTGTGCCCTGCCCCGCGCCTCCGGCCCGGCGGCGTCCGCCGGACGACGGCGCCGCCGGTCGGGTCAGGCGGCCCGCCAGGCGGCGCTGCCCGCCGGGGCCGGCGGCACGACCGCGGGCGGACGCAAAGGCGTCGGCGCGGCGAGGCGGGCCGCCGGACGGAGGTCGGCGGGGCGGACGAAGCGGTAGCCGAGGCCGCGCTCGGTCTCGATGTAGCTCGGGCCGCCCTCGGCCGCCAGCTTGCGCCGCAGCCGGCTGACGAACACCTTGAGGTGGTGCGTCGTCGCCCCGTCGTCCGCCCGCCACACCCGGTCGAGGAGGGCCTGGTGGGGGAGCAGGCGCCCGGCGTTGCGCGCCAGGTGGTAGAGCAGCTTGTACTCCACGGGGGTCAGCTTCACCGGCGCCCCCCGCAGGGTGACCTGGTGGGCCTGGAAGTGGATCGCCAGGTCGCCGGCGACGAAGTCCGGCCGGGCGTTCACCGGCGGGGGCAGCTCGGCCCGGCGCAACGCCGCCTTGATGCGGGCCAGCAGGACGAGCAGGCCGACGGGCTTGACCAGGTAGTCGTCCGCCCCCAGCTCCAGCCCCTTCACCTGGTCCGTCTCGCCCCCGCGGGCGCTGACGATGAGGACGGGGGCGTCCGAGACGCGCCGG
>DATLLM010000237.1:0-17624 GCA_035537855.1 Chloroflexota bacterium
ACCGTCGCCCTGCCCATGCGCAGCGTCTTCTGGGCGGGCAGCCCGCAGCTGGGCTTCTTCCCCCGCAGCCTGATCGTCGTCGACCGCGGGGCGCGCCTCGTCTACGTCGACGAGTACCGCTCGGCGCAGGGTGCGGCCGGCGGCCCGCTGACGTTCGGCAGCGGGGTGGTCGAGGTCTTCGTCGGGGACGGCGCGCGCCTGGACTACGTCAGCTCGCAGGAGTGGTCGGGCACCACCGGCGGCTTCCTCACCGCCCGCTGCGCCCTGGGGAACGACGCCTACGTCAACTGGGTGCTGGTCGGCCTCGGCGGCCAGTACAGCCGCACCACGGCCGACGTCGTCCTCCAGGGCAAGGGCACCAAAGCCGACCTGCTCGGCCTGGCCTTCGGCGAAGGCACCCAGGTCTTCGACGTGCACACCCTGCAGGACCACGACTCGGCCTTCACCGACACCGATCAGCTGTACAAGACGGCCCTGCGCGACCGCGCCCGGGTGGCCTACGAGGGGCTGATCGACATCCGCAAGGGCTCCTACGGCTCGAACGGCTACCAGGCGAACAAGAACCTCCTGCTGGACGACACCGCCAAGGCCGAGTCGCTCCCCATGCTGAAGATCAGCGACAACGACGTGCGCTGCACGCACTCCTCATCGGTCGGCCCGGTTGAGCCGGAGCACGTCTACTACCTGATGTCCCGCGGCCTGCCCCGGCCGCTGGCCGAGCGCGTCCTCATCCAGGGCTTCTTCGAGCCGGTGATCGAGCGCATCAAGGTGCCCGAGCTGCGCGACCGGATCAGGGCGGTCGTCGACCGCAAGATCGGAGACCGATAGTGGCGGAGACCTGGCTCCCGGCGGGGAAGGCTTCCGATCTGCCCCCGGGGCGGGTGCGTCTGGTCACCGGGCCGGACGACCAGCGCCTCGCCGTCTGCAACGTGGACGGCGCCTACTACGCCATCGAAGACGTCTGCACCCACGACGGCGGCTCCCTCGATCAGGGCGAGCTGGAGGGGGACGAGATCGAGTGCCCGCGCCACGGCGCGCGCTTCGACGTCCGCACCGGCCGGGCGACCCTGATGCCGGCGGTGATGCCGGTGCAGACCTTCGCCGTGCGCGTCGAAGGCGACGACCTCTTTGTCAGCAGCGCGCCGCAGGGAGAGGGTTAAGGAGCCCGATCATGGCAGTAATCGACGCGGTCGGCGCCACACGTCACCCTGAGGCCCCGCTCGACGTCGCCTCGATCCGGCGTGACTTCCCCATCCTGAACGAGACGATCAACGGGCACCCCCTCGTCTACCTGGACAACGCGGCCACCTCGCAGAAGCCCCGCCAGGTCATCCAAGCCCTGGTCGACTACTACGAGCACACCAACGCGAACGTGCACCGCTCGGGGCACACCCTCGGCGTGCGCGCGTCCGAGGCCTACGAGCGCAGCCGCACCCTGCTCGCCGCGTTCATCGGCGCCGCCGAGTCCGCCGAGGTCGTCTTCACCCGCAACACCACCGAGGCCCTCAACCTGGTGGCGTACGCCTGGGCCGGACGGCACCTGAAGGCCGGCGACGAGATCCTGGTGACGCAGATGGAGCACCACTCCAACCTCGTGCCCTGGCAGCAGGTGGCCGAGGCGAACGGGGCCAAGCTGCGCTTCGTGCCCATCACCCCGACCCACCGCTTCGACCTCGCCGCCTACGCCGGGCTGCTGAATCCGCGGGTCAAGCTGGTGGCCCTGCCGCAGGTGTCCAACATGCTGGGCACGATCGCGCCCGTGGCCGAGGTCTCGCGCCTGGCCCACGAGGTGGGGGCGGTCGTGGTCGTGGACGGCGCCCAGGGCGCGCCGCACATGCCCGTGGACGTGCAGGCCCTGGGGTGCGACTTCTACGCCCTCTCCTCGCACAAGATGCTCGGCCCGACCGGCGTCGGCGCTCTCTGGGGCCGGCGCGCGCTGCTGGACGCGATGCCGCCTTTCCTCACCGGGGGCAGCATGATCGGCGAGGTGCAGTGGACGCATTCCACCTGGGCGCCCCTGCCGCAGAAGTTCGAGGCGGGCACGCCGAACATCGCCGACGTCGTCGCCTTCGGCGCGGCCGTCGAGTACCTGGACGCCCTGGGCATGGATCGGGTAAGGGCCCACGAGGTGGAGCTGACCCGCTACGCCCTCGAGACCCTGCGCCGCGATCACCCCGAATTGACCCTCTACGGCCCGAACGACCCGACGGCCCGCGCCGGGGTGATCTCGTTCAACCTGAAAAACGGCGCCGTCCACCCCCACGACATCGCCCAGCTGCTGGACGAGGAGGGCATCGCCGTCCGGGCCGGGCACCACTGCGCTCGCCCCCTGCACGGCGTGCTGAATACGACGGCCAGCGCCCGGGCGAGCTTCTACGTGTACAACACCCCGGAAGAGGTCGACGCCCTCTCGCACGGCATCGGGGTCGTGAAGCGCGTCTTCAAGCGCGTCCTCGACCGGCCGGCGGAGAGCGGGGCCTGACGGGCGGCCAGCTGACGGGCAGGATTCGACCGTGACCAATCCCCTGTACCACGACATCATCCTGGAGCACTACGAGTTCCCGCGGAACAAGGGCACCTGCACCTGCCCCGACGCCACCTCCCGCGGCGCGAACGCCATGTGCGGCGACGACCTGCTCGTCTCCCTGCGCCTGGACGGCGCCGCCGGCCACGTCGAGGAGGTCTGCTGGGACGGACACGCCTGCGCCATCGGGGAGGCCTCCGCCTCGATGATGACCGAGGCCGTCAGCGGACAGGACCGGGCCGGCGCGCGGCGCTGGGTGCACGCCGTTCGCGACCTGGTCACCGGGCGCCAGGACACGCCGGCCGGCGGCCCGGAGCTGGGCGACCTGGAGTCGCTCGAAGGCATCCGGCAGTACCCCGTGCGGATCAAGTGCGCCCTCCTCGCCTGGGAAGCCCTGGACGAGGCCCTCACCCTGGCCGAGCGGGCGCGCGCGACGGTGCCCGCGCCGGCGACCGAACCGGCGCTCGAATCCCGCGGTTAGCGCCCGCGACGGGCGGAGAGAGACGATGGCCGAGACAACCGAGAGCGTCGAGACGACCGAAGCCAGGCTGCCGCTGAACGAAGAGAACGTCAGGGAGACCCTGAGGCAGGTGGACGACCCCGAGCTGGGGATCAACATCGTCGACCTCGGCCTGGTCTACGAGATCCACGTCGAGGAAGACCAGCAGGTGAAGGTGGTCATGACCCTGACCACCCCCTTCTGCCCCATCGGGCCCAGCGTCAAGCAGCAGATCACCCAGATCCTGAAGAAGGACGTCGAGGGGGTGCAGAAGGTGGACGTGCAGTTCACCTTCAACCCCCCCTGGGACAAGGAGATGATGTCCGACGACGCCAAGCTGGAGCTGGGCATCTTCTAGGGACGCCCCGCCGATGGCGATGTACAGCGCGACCGTCATCGACCACTTCCAGCACCCGCGTAATCTGGGCGACCTGGACGCCCCGGACGCGGTCGCCGAGGTGGAGAATCCGGCCTGCGGCGACCGCACCCGCCTCGCCCTGCGCATCGCAGGGGAGCGCATCGTCGCCGCCCGCTTCCGCACCGAGGGCTGCCCGGCGGCGATCGCCGCCAGCTCCATCACCACGGAGCTGCTCCTGGGCAAGACCCTCGCCGAGGCCGGCGACCTGCGAGACAGCGACGTGGTCGAGGCCCTCGGGGGGCTGCCCCGCAACAAGATGCACTGCTCGGTGCTCGCGGAGGACGTGATCCGGGCCGCACTCGAGGACTACGGTCGACGCCAGGAGGGCAGAGGGTGAAGGTCGCGCTGGCCTACGGCAGGGACGGGCTGACCGTCGAGCTGCCCGACCGCAACGTCACCGTGGTCGAGCCCCAGTACGTCCCCGGGCTCCCGGACGAGCCGGCGGCCCTGCGCCAGGCCCTGCGCCGGCCCACCGCCGGTCCGCCCCTCGTCGACCGCTTGAGCCCGGCCGATACCGTGGCCGTCACCTTCTGCGACCTCACCCGCCCCATGCCGAACGACCGCGTCCTGCCGGTGCTGCTGGCGGAGATCGAGCGGGTCGTCCCCCGGGCGCAGATCACCCTGGTCAACGGCACCGGCACCCACCGGGCGAACACGGACGCCGAGCTGCGCCGCATGCTCGGCGACGCGGTCGTGGACGGCTACCGCATCGCCACCCACGACGCGCGCGACCCCGACTCCCTGGTGCAGGTCGGCACCTCGCGCTTCGGCAACGACATCTGGCTGTCCCGCCCGTTCGTCGCCGCCTCGGCCAAAATCCTCACCGGCTTCATCGAGCCCCACTTCTTCGCCGGGTTCTCCGGTGGCCCCAAGATGGTGATGCCGGCGGTGGCCGGACTGGAGACGGTGCTGCGCAACCACGGGGCGCGGATGATCGGCGACCCCAACGCCACCTGGGGGGTGACCGAAGGGAACCCCATCTGGGAGGAGATTCGCGAGGCGGCCCTGATGGTCGACCCGCGCTTCTCCCTCAACGTCAGTCTGAACAAGACGCACGCGATCACCGGCGTCTTCGCCGGCGACCTGCTGGCCTCCCACCAGGCCGGCACGGCCTGGGTCAAGCAGACGGCGATGCGCGCCGTGCCGGCGCCGTTCGACGTCGTGCTCACCACCAACAGCGGCTACCCCCTCGACCTGAACGTCTACCAGACGATCAAAGGGGTGTCCGCCGCCGCCCGGATCGTCAAAGACGGCGGCGCCATCGTCGCGGCGAGCGAGTGCTGGGACGGGATTCCCGATCACGGGGAGTACAAGGACCTGCTCTTCGCCGCCACCTCGCCGGAGTCGCTCCTGGAGCGGATCAACGCCCCCGGGTTCCAGATGCCGGACCAGTGGGAGGCCCAGATCCAGGCCATGATCCAGCGCCGCTGCCGGGTGTACCTGCACAGCGCCCTCCCGGACGAGGTGGTCGCGCGCACGATGCTGCTGCCCTGCGGCGACATCGAGCGCCGCGTGGCCACCCTGCTCGCCGAGTACGGGCCGGACGCTACCCTCTGCGTCCTCCCCCAGGGCCCCCAGACGATCCCCTACCTGGGTTAGGGGGACCTGGAACCTCCACCGGGTCTACCGGGTCCGCGCTTCGGCCAGCGCCGTCAGCTCCTCGGCCGTGTACTTCCCGGGTAGCTCCCCCCGGATAGCCATCGCCGACGAGACCTCCTGCAGCACCTCGTTGTACGGCGTCGGAACCCCGTTGATCCGTCCCAACCGCACGATCTCCCCGTTCAGGTAGTCCGCCTCGATCGTGCCCTGCTTGCGTTGCAGACTCTGCCAGGACGATCCCAGGTTGCGCAGGCCCGGCGGGAGCTGGCTCGTGCCCCGGTTCGCGCTCGCCCGGGCGGCGAAGGCCTCGCGCGTCTCGCAGGGCACGCCGGCGGCGGCGAAGCAGTCGGTCGCTTCCCGGCGCACCCGCTCCATGTAGCCCTTGCTGTCGCCCCGGCCGTCGGTGATGGCCCCCATGGCGTTGCCCAGGTTGCCCAGCATCTTGGCCCCCTTCGCCGCCATCACGTCCGCGTTCGGGGCGGCGGCGTACGAGGCGCGGGCGAGGGCCGCGGCCGCCTCGCGGGCCAGATCGTCCGCGCCCCCGGGGTAGCCGCCGACCTCGACGAAGCCGGCGTTGCCCACGATGGGGTTGTGCACCACCCCGTCTTCGAGGAACACCCCGGGCACCACGATCAGCACCCCGTAGACGCGCCTGAAGAAGCGCGCCGTCGCCGGCTCGTTCGTGATCGAGTTCTGGCAGCACAGGATGGGCAGCGACTGCGGATCACCCCCCGCGGCCCGGATCTCGGTCAACGCCCGCTCGGTGTCCTGGGACTTCACGCAGAGCAGCACGACGTCCCCGTCCCGGAAGCCGACCGCGTCCGCCGAGGCGACGGCCGGCACCCGCAGCCGGTGGGTCTGCTCGCCCGTGATCAGGGTCAGGCCCTGCTCCTGAATCTTCTTGACGTGGCCCGGACGGCCGACGAGGACGGTGTCCTGCTCCGTCCGGTGGAGGTGCCCGCCGATGCCGCTGCCGATAGCACCGGCGCCGTAGACGACGTAACGCACGCGCTCTGCTCCTTCCCGACCCTGCCCGTCGCGCTCCGATGGCCCGGGCGCCACCCCTGCCGGCGCCCGGGCGCCGCCGGCTCCCTATAATGCGGGACGATGGTGACACGCGCCAGATGGGCTCCCGCGCGGGTGGTGCGGGAGGGCACGCCCGGAGCGGGCGTGCGCGTCGCCGTGGCCGGGGCCTCGCACTGGCACCTGCCCCGCCACGCCGAGCATCTCCGCCAGGCCGGGGTGACGTTCGTCGGGGTCAGCGACCCCGATCCGGAGGTCGCCGCCCGCTGGAGTCAGGACCTGGACTGCCCCGCCTTCCCGGACACCGCCGAGCTGCTCGGCGCGCGGCCCGATCTGGCGCTGGCCGTCGGGCCCGTGTCGGAGATGGCGGCGCAGGCGCGCGTCCTGCTCGACGCCGGCGTTCCGCTGCTGGCGGAGAAGCCCCTCGGGCTCAACGGGGACGAGGTGCAGACGGTCGCCGACGCCGCCCGGCGGCGCGGCGCCTGGATCAGCGTCGCCCTGGTGCAGCGCTACGATCCGCTGTGGGGCGTCCTCGACGCCCTGCGGGAGAGCGACCGCCTCGGCGGCCTCTCCCACCTCCACGTGCGCATCGTGAACGGCCCGCCGCAGCGCTACGCCGTCTGGGGGTCGGGGTGGATGCTCGACCCCCGCACCGCCGGCGGCGGCGCCCTGCTCAACCTGGGAATCCACGGCGTCGACTACATGCACCACCTGGTCGGCGGCGCTCCCGAGGTGGCCGGCGCGGCGCTCGGCTACGGCGCGCACCGGCAGGCGATCGAGGACTTCGGGGCGGTGATCCTGCGCTCCCCGGACGGCGTCGTCGGCACCGTCGAGGCGGGCTACACCTACCCGGACGCGAGCGCCGGGATGACGCGCTCGGGGGACAACGAGGTGCGCGTCGGGTCGACCGGGACGTACCTCACCGGCCGCGACGGGGACGCCTGGCAGGTGACCGCCGCTGCCGGCGAGGAGTCCCTCCCCGGCGTCCGCGCGGGGGACCGCTACCGGGAGTGGATCTTCGACAGTCTGGCCCGCCTGAGGGCCGGGTCGCCGCCGCTGGCCGGGATCGAGGATTGCCTGGCGGCCGTGCGCACGCTCGACGCCGCCTACGCCAGGGCGCGGTGAGCCGGCGCTTCGACCCGCAGACGGAAGCCGCCCTGCGCGCGCAGGGCTGGCGCCTGGCCCACGCCCCGGCCGGGATCACCCTCGCCGGACTGCGCGCCGCCGGGGCGCCGTTCAAGAGCAGCAAGTACTTCGACCTCCAGGCGGCCGCCACCGCCGAGCTGCCCGTCACCGGTGGCGACGTCGCCTACCGCCCCGGTCTGCTGCCCGGCAGCCTGAACGAGCCGCACGCGGCGCTCCCGGGCCGCCTCGCCGCCTTGCAGCCCCTGCTGCCGCCCGGGGCGGTCGCCGCCGTCGGCCCGGCGGCGCTCTACGTCTGGCTGCTGATCGATCACCACGCCCGCGACGGAGCGTGGCCCCTGCGCCAGTGCTTCACCTGGGCGGCCGACGCGTCGGGGGAGACCCACCTGGCCGTCGGAGTGTTCGGCCAGGCCCGCCCGCTGATCGTCAGCCCCATCCCGGAGGCCAGCGGGCGTGGCCTGGGGCTGATGCCCCTGATCCTCCCGGGGTGAGCCGGAGGTACACTTCCGGCCGATGGTGAGCGAAGGGGAGTCGGTCGGATTCGGCGTCTTCGGCTACGGCTTCATGGCCGGGGCGCATCTGGAGGGGTTGCAGGGACTGCCGGGCACGCGCGCCGTCGCCGTCTGCGGTCCCCGGCTCGACCGGGCGCAGGCCCTGGCGGCGAAGTTCGGCGCTCCCCTGGCGACGCAGGACCCGCAGGCGCTGCTCGCCCGCCCGGACGTGGACGCGGTGATCGTGGACACGCCGGACGACACCCACTACGGCCTGGTCATGGCGGCGGTGCGGCAGGGCAAGCACGTCTTCTGCGAGAAGCCGCTGGCGCCGGACATCGCCCAGGCCCGGGAGATGGCCGCCGCCGTGCGGGCCGCCGGCGTGCGCAGCGCGATGGGCTTCTCAACGCGCTTCTCGCCGGTGATTCAGAACGTCAAACGGCACCTGGACGAGGGCCTCATCGGGCGCCCGTACCACGTCCACGCCCAGGCCTTCAACGCCGGGATGCTCGCCCCGCGCCCCCGCTGGTCCTGGCGCACCGACCGCGCCCGCTCCGGCGTCGGGATCCTGGGCGACCTCGGCTCCCACCTCATCGACCTGAATCACTTCCTGCTGGGGCCGACGGTTGAGGTGATGGCCTCCATGCGCACCTTCGTCGACGCCGTGTTCGATCCCGTCAGCGGCGAGCGCCACGCCCACGAGCTGGACGACGACACCGTGCTGCTGCTCCGCTTCGCCGGCGGGGCGCACGGCTCCCTCGCCCTGTCCCGGCTGGGCAGCGTGCACATGCGCTACCCCATCGGCCGCCGGCACTATCTGATCGACGGGAGCAAGGGAGGGCTGCTCTGGGAGAACGGGGTCGCCACCCTGCACCCCTACAAGGGCGAGGCCGTCCGCCTGGAGGGGGAGCCGCCCTTGTGGGAGGTCGACCACCACACCTTCATCACCGGCTGGGCGCGCCAGAATCTGGAGCCCTTCGTCGCGGCCATCCGCTCCGGGGAGGACCGCGCCCCGACCATCGAGGACGGCTTGCTGGCGCAGGAAGTGATCGCCGCCGCGGTGCGCTCGAGCGCATCGGGGCACTGGGAGAAGGTAGGAGACGCATGACACGCATCCTGGTCCTGCCGAACACGTCGCTCTGGGAGGAGATCGTCACCCCCGAGGCCGAGGCGCGCCTCTCGGCCATCGGCGAGGTCGACCGCAATCTGGAAGCCGCCAACCTGCCCCGGGACGAGGTGCTGGAGCGAATCGCGACCGCGGACGCCGTGCTCACCAGCTGGGGCGCCCCGGTCTTCGACGCCGAGCTGCTGGCGCGGGCGCCGAACCTGAAAGTGATCGCCCACGCCGCCGGCACGATCAAGCCCTTCGTCACGCCCGTGGCGTTCGAGAAGGGCGTGGCCGTGACGCACGCCGCGGCCGTGATCGCCGACTCGGTCGGCGAGTGGGCCCTGACCGTCACCCTCGGCGGGCTGCGCCGGGTGGTGGACTTCGACCGGATCATGCGCGCCGCCGGCTCGGGCGAGCGGCCCCGCGGCTGGGGCGCCGAGAAGCGCGCCGCCGGCTACGGCGAGGAGCTGTTCGGCAAGCGAGTGGGCGTGGTCGCGGCCAGCCTGACCGGCAAGGCCTACGTCAAGCTGCTGCGGCCGTTCGGCTGCGACGTGATGATCTACGATCCGTACCTCTCACCGGAAGGGGCCGCGGCCCTCGGCGCGCGGGTGGTGCCGGAGCTGGCCGAGCTGATGTCCACCAGCGACATCGTCAGCAACCACGCCCCGACGACGCCGGAGACCACCGGCATGATCTCGGCCGAGCAGCTCGCCCGCCTGCGCGACGGCGCCCTGTTCGTCAACACCGCCCGGGCGGCGGCCATCGACTACCCCGCCCTCACCGCCGAGCTGGTCAGCGGACGCATCCGGGCCGCCCTCGACGTCTTCCCCAAGGAGCCCCTGGACGACGCCAGCCCCCTGCGCGACCTGCCCAACGTCCTGCTCAGCCCGCACGTCGCCGGGGCGACCGTCGAATCCCGGCGCCGCCTGGGCACGGCGATGATCGACGAGATCGCCCGCTTCTTCGCCGGCCAGCCGATGCAGTACGCGGTCACGGCCGAACGCCTGGCGACGATGGCCTGACCCTCCCCGCCGCCGCCGCCGCCGCGCGGCGCTTGTGATTGTGAGTGCGTTCACAAGTGTGGTACAGTGCCCGTGCGGTCGATGGCCGGCCGCGGCGGTCGCTGACGGTCGTTCGGGACGCCGCATGCGCGTCCAGACCCTCAGGGGCCGGAGCACGAGCGTCGTACAGGCGCCCACCGCCGCGGGGCTCCGGGGCGAGGGTCGCAGGCGGAAGCAGGAGAGAGAGAGCGATGTCCCCGACCGGGTTGGAGACGGCGGAAGAGGCGAAGTCGGCGTTCCAGGCGCAGGACGAGGAGCGGCGCACCGCCACCTCGCGGCGCCTGCTGCGAGCGGTCGAGCAGTACCGCGCGGCCTGCGCCGCGCGGGGCATCGAGGCCCCCGAAGACGAGCGCTGGGCGGTGCTCCTCTCCGCCCTGGCGAGCGAGCCCGGCGCCGCCGCGGCGCGCTGAGCAGCGGCACAGACCCCCGGCACATTCCTGTGCGCCGGAGTCTCCCCCCGCCGGGGCGCCGGCCCGCCGGGGGAGGGCGCCGGCCCGCCGGCCGCGCTACCATCCGTTCCGGCCCGGGCGGCCGCCCGGGCGGCCGCCGGTAGGAGAGCATGAGCCGCAAGCGGAGCTACCGCCCCTTCCGCGTCCACGTCATCACCGACCTGGAAGGGGCGGCGATGGTCTTCCGCTTCGACCAGACCCGCGTCGCCGAGCCGACCCCGGCCAAGCTGGAGGCGATGCGCCTGCTCACCGGCGAGGTCAACGCCTGCGTCGACGGAATCCTGGACTTCGATCCCCGCGCCGACGTGGTCGTCTGGGACGGGCACGGGAGCGGGGGCATCGTCTACGAGTCCTTCCACGACGCCGCGCGCCTGCTGCCGCACCGCAACACGCCCGCGCCCTACGGACTGGACGACACGTTCGACGCCCTCTTCTTCGTCGGCCAGCACGCGATGGCCGGGACGGCGGCGGCGCCCCTGGCCCACACCTACTCCTCGCGGACGGTGGAGTCCTACCGCCTCAACGGCGCGCCCATCGGCGAGTTCGGGATGCGCGCCTACCTCGTCGGGACCGTCTTCGGCGTCCCCACCGCCTTCCTCTCCGGCGACGACAAGGCCGTCGCCGAGGCCAGAGCGCTGGTGCCCGAGCTGATCGGCGTGGCCACCAAGGTGGGCACCGGACTCGAATCGGCGCTCTCCCTCGGGCCGGGCCGGGCCAGGGAGCTGATCCGCGCCGGGGCCGCCAGAGCCTGCCGGCGCGTCGCCCAGGGCAAGATCAGGCCGGTCACCCTGCCGGGGCCTTACACCTGGGAGGTGCGCGTGCTCGAGGGGCAGGAGGCGGCCCTGGAGAGCTACCTCCAGCGCCCCGGCGCCGAGCGGATCGACGCGCGCACGGCGGTGATCCGCGCCGACGACCCGATGCTGGTGCTGCGCTAGCGAGCAGCCCGGACGTCCGGCAGTCGCCGCCGCGCCGGCGGCGCCGCCGCGCCGGCGGCGCCGCCCGCCGGGAAGGAGGGCCTCACCACTCCGGCGCCGGGCCCGGCGGGCGCGCCTCCCGGCCCTCCCCTGCGGCACAATCAGGGGATGAGCGCGGACGTCACCCCCCAACAGGCCCGGGCGTTCGCCCAGCACGTCAGCCCCACCCTGCTCGGCGTCGCCCGCCGGGCGGTCGACATCGCCGCCCTGGAGGACGGGCAGGCCGTCCTGGACGTCGCCGCCGGCACCGGTCTGGCCGCCTTCCTCGCCGCCGAGCGGGTCGGGCGCGAGGGGACGGTCATCGGGCTGGAGGACTCGGCGGCCATGCGGGCGGTGGCCGAGGAGCGCGCCGCCGCCGCCGGCGGCGGCGCCGACCTGATTCGCTGGCAGACCGGCGACCCGGAGCGGCTGAGCTACGCCGACGAATCGTTCGACGCCGTGCTCTGCCTCCAGGCGCTGCCCGACTACCGCCGCCCGGACGCCGTGCTCGAGGAGCTGCGGCGCGTCCTCGTCGAGGGCGGGCGCCTGGTGTTGACCACCTGGGGCGCTCGGGCGAGCAACGAGTGGATCGACCTGGTCGAGCGGGCCGTGCGGCCGGCGCTCCCTGACCTGCGCCGCCCGTTCGGGATGCTCCAGCCGAGCAACCTGGAGGCGCTCCTGCAAGGGGCCGGGTTCGAGGAGATCGAGTCCGGCCGGCTGGTCGACCGGATGCGCTTCCAGGAGGTGGACGGGCTGTGGCAGTGGGCGGCGGCGTCGCGGGAGTGGGGCGCGCTGCTCGGTACACTGCCGGAGAGCGAACGGGAGCGGGTCCGCACCGCCCTGGCCCGGGCGCTGGCCGTGCGGCAGCGGGGGGGCGAGGCGGCCGTCGGCCGGGAGTTCGTCTTCGCCCGGGCGATCGCCCCGCCGTCGCCGTGAGGCGGGCGGCGTGAGCCCCTTCCGATGAGGCGCGCCGGCTGCCCCCGGGGTGCACGACGATGACGCCCCGAGAAGCGGACAAGGGACGCACCGTGGTCGAAAAGAAGATGACCAACATCCGCCTCGATCCGGCCCTCTGGGCGCGAGTCAAGGGGGCGGCCGGTCAACGCGGAATCACGCTCGAACGCTGGGTGACCGAGGCGCTCGAGGCGCAGCTCTACCGCGGTGCGCCGGCGGAGTCCGGTTCGGGGCCGGTCGACGGGCCGCTCGAGGAGAGCGCGGGCGCCCCGGGCGGTCAGCGCCCCGGCGCGCCGGAGGACCCCTTGCAGGCCCTCCACTGGCGGGTGGAGGCCCTCGAGCACGCCGTCGACTACCTGGCGGGTGTCGTCGGCGCCGGCTTCCCGCTCGGCGCCGGCGGGCTGGGCGGGGCCGACGACGCGGAGGGCGGTGCGCCGGCGGCGGGGAACGGGGCCGGACCGGCGTGAGCGACACCCCGCCGCAACCGGTCGAGGTGGACGGCGTGCGCTTCGAGGGCGATTTCCGCCCCCAGGAGCGGGAGTTCCTCGCCGCCCAGTTCGGCGCCTGCCGCTTCCGGCTGCTCGGTCGTTCGGTGCTGGGGGCGCCCCTCGCGCTCTTGGAGTGGGAGGGGACGCCGCTGCGGAGCAGCGGCCCGCGACCCCTGGCCGGGTCGCCCCGGCTGGCGATCTACGTCCTGGACGCGGCCGCCGCCGGTGGCCCATCAGGCGTGGCCTGGTCGGGGATGCGCCTCGACCGGGTGGACGGGCCGGGCGAGCTGGCCACGCGCTTCCCCGGCCACTTTCCGGACGCCCGTCTGACTCAGGGCTGGCGCGACCGGCTGGGCCGGGCGGCGCGGGACGTCTGGCCGGCGTTGATGCTGGTGGTGGCCAGCGTATGGCTGCTGGCGGTGTTCTGGGCCTGCCGCCCGCTGGGCTGAGTACCAGGGTGGACCGGACATAATCCGGCGGTTACCTGCGCTATACTCAGCTGGCTCTACACAGGAGCGCAAGCCACCGTAGCTGCGGAGAGGGGTACGAATTGATGAGGCGGCGCGCAACGCTCACCCTCGGTCCGGCGGCCCTGCTGGCGATGCAGGCGGCCTACCGGGTTCCCCTGGCAAACGCTCAGACGCCGAGCGGCACGTTCGTCTTCGGCGCTCCCGGCGAGCCGGTCAAGCTCGACCCCGCGGACGTCACCGACCTGGAATCGGCCCGCCTCACCGACCAGATCTTCGACAACCTGGTCATGTTCGACGGGGCGACCACCAACCTGCGCCCCGGCCTGGCCACCAGCTGGGAGGTCAGCCAGGACGGGCTCTCCTACTTCTTCAATCTCCGCCCGGGGGTCACCTTCCACGACGGCACGCCCTGCGACGCGGCGGCCGTGAAGTGGAACTTCGACCGCTGGATGGACGAGAACCACCCCTCGCGGGGCGACGTCACGTTCGAGTACTGGAGCGACGTCGCCGCTTTCGGGGAGACCATCCGGGGCGTGCAGGCCGCCGACTCGAACACGGTGCAGATCGACCTCACCGAGCCCCAGGGCACGTTCCTGCTCAACCTGGCCATGTTCGCCTTCGGGATCGGCAGTCCCACCGCCATCGCCCGCGATCCGGACGCCTTCGCCCGCCAGCCGGTGGGCACCGGCCCGTTCCGGTTCGTGGAGTGGGCGCCGGGCGATCACGTCACCCTGGAGCGCAACCCGAGCTACTGGGGCGCGGCCCCCAAGGTCGACCGGGTGGTCGTGCGCATCGTGCCGGACAACGCCGCCCGCTTCCAGGTGCTGCGCTCGGGAGCGATCGACATGATGGAGGGCGCTAACCCGGACGACGTGCCGACGGCGCGGCGGGACAGCAGCCTGCGGGTGCTCCCCCGGCCGCCGCTGAACATCGGCTACATCAACATGAACATGCGCCAGGCGCCGTTCACGGACGTCCGCGTCCGTCAGGCGGTGGCGGCGGCGATCAACCGCCCGGCGATCGTCGAGGCCCTCTTCGGCGGCGTCGGGGAGGTGGCGACGCAGCTCATCCCGCCGACGGTGCTCGGCTTCAACCCGGAGGTGCGCGGGCCCCAGTACGACCCCGCCCGGGCGCGCCAGCTGCTGGCCGAGGCGAGCATGCCCAACGGCTTCGCCGTCGACTTCTGGGTCATGCCGGTGTCCCGCCCCTACTTCCCCTCGCCGCAGCCCATCGCCGAGGCCATCGCCTCGGACCTCCAGGCCGTCGGCATCCGGGCCAACCTGCGCCGCGAGTCGGACTGGGGCACCTACCTGGAACGGCGCAACAAGCTGGACTACCCGATGTGGATGCTGGGCTGGACGGGGGACACCGGCGATCCGGACAATTTCCTCTGGACGTTCTTCGGCACCTACCCGGACAACACCTGGGACAACGACACGATCAAGGGGCTGCTGCGCCAGGCGCAGCACTCGTCCGACCGGGCGGAGCGGGAGCGGATCTACATGCAGGTGAACGCCGTCGCCGGCGCCGAGATGCCGCGCGTCCCCATCGCCCACACGACGCCGCCGCTGATCGCGCGCTCCTACGTCCAGGGCTACATCCCCAACCCGACGGGAACGGAGTACTACAACACCGTCAGCGTGAACCGGTAGCGACGACCAGCGCGGTAACCGGCTGTGGTCGCCTTCGCCCTTCGCCGCGTGCTCGAGACGGTGCCGGTCCTGATCGGCGTCTCCGTCGTCGTCTTCCTCGTGCTGCGCTTCATCCCCGGCGACCCGGCCATCGTGCTCCTGGGAGAGCGGGCGACGCCGCAGAACGTCGCCCGCCTGCGGGAGCAGCTGGGCCTGAATGAGCCCTGGAGCGTCCAGTACTGGCGCTTCGTCCAGGGGCTCAGCCGGGGCGACGCCGGCCGCTCGGTGCGCTCGAACCGGCCCGTGCTCGAGGAGGCCCGCGCCCGGCTGCCGGCCTCCATCGAGCTGACCGTGGCCGCGCTGCTCGTGGCCTGCGTGCTGGGGATCGGCGCCGGCATCGTCTCCGCCACCCTGCGCGGCTCGGCCGCCGACCACGCCTCACGCGTCCTCTCCCTGGCCGGGATCTCCATCCCCATCTTCTGGCTGGGGCTGGTGCTGATCTGGATCTTCGCCGTGCAGCTGCGCTGGCTGCCGCCCGACGGGCGGCTGGACGCGGACACCCGCTACACCCCGACCACCGGCTTCATCTTCGTCGACGCCCTGCTCCAGCGCCGGCCCGATCTGGCGGTCAACGGTCTGCGCCACCTGATCCTCCCGGCCATCGCCCTGTCCACGGTGCCGATGGCCATCATCGCCCGCATGACCCGCAGCTCGATGCTCGAGGTGATGCGCGCCGACCA
Source organism: Chloroflexota bacterium (assembly GCA_035537855.1). GTDB lineage: Bacteria > Chloroflexota > UBA11872 > UBA12225 > UBA12225 > DATLLM01. Next base: position 15,552 of record DATLLM010000237.1, read on the forward strand.
CGTCCGCACCGCCCGCTCCAAGGGCCTGCCCGAGCGGACCGTGACCTGGCGCCACGCCTTCAAGAACGCCGCCCTGCCGATCATCACCGTGGTCGGCCTGCAGGTCGGCTTCCTGCTCAGCGGGGCCATCCTGACCGAGACCATCTTCGCCTGGCCGGGCATCGGCCGCTGGATCTACGAGTCCATCCTCAACCGCGACTACCCGGTGGTGCAGGGGATGACCCTGCTCGTGGCCGTGATCTTCGTCCTGGTCAACCTGGTGGTCGACGTGCTCTACGCCGCGCTCGATCCGCGGATTCGGGTCTAGCCGTGGACGCGGTCGGTCGCGCCGGGACGGCGCTCGACCCGGCGATCCCGCGGTCGGCCCCGCCACCGCCGCCGGGAGTGAGCCTCCCGGCCAGGCAGGCCCGTGGTCTGGCCGCCGATGCGCTCCACCGCCTGCTGCGCGATCCGGCCGCGATGGTCGGCCTGGTCATCGTCCTGCTGATGGCCGGCATGGCCGTCGCCGCGCCGCTGGTGACGCGGCACGACCCCCTGAAGCAGGCCCTGGTCGAGCGCCTCAAGCCGCCGAGTCAGAACCACCCCTTCGGCACGGACAATCTGGGCCGGGACGTCTACTCGCGCGTGGTCTACGGCGGACGGATCTCGCTGCGGGTGGGCATCTTCGCCGTGGTGGTCGGGGCGATCGCCGGAACCCTCCTCGGTCTGCTCGCCGGCTACGGCGGCCGGGTGACCGATTCGGTCATCAGCCGGTCGATGGAGATCGTCCTGGCCTTCCCCTCGACCCTGCTGGCCATCGCCATCGTGGCCGCCCGGGGACCGGGGATCGAGAACACGATGCTGGCCATCGGCCTGATCAGCATCCCCGTCTACGCCCGGCTCAGCCGGGCGAGCGTCATCGCCCTCAAGGAGCGCGACTTCGTCCTGGCGGCGCGCTGCACCGGGGCCTCGGGCTCGCGCATCCTGTTCCGCCACATCCTGCCCAACGGGCTCTCCCCGCTGATCGTGGCGGCCACGCTGGGCATCGCCACCGCCATCGTCGAGGCGGCCGCGCTCGGCTTCCTCGGTCTCGGAGCCCAGCCGCCGGTGCCCGAGTGGGGGCTGATGCTGACCGACGCGCGCAACTTCCTGCTCAACGCGCCCTGGGCGATGATCTTCCCCGGCCTGGCGATCATGCTCACCGTGCTCGGCTTCAACCTCTTCGGCGACGGCCTGCGCGACGCCCTCGATCCGCAGCTCAGGCGCTGACCGGGCGCCCGGCGCGGGCGCGGGCTCCAGAGACAGCGCCTCGCCGGGTGGCCCGCCGGGCACTCGCTTTTCCCGCAGGCCGCGGCTATGATGGCCGTGAGCGGGGCCGAGTTGTTCCGGTCAAGCCGCAAACCGCGTCCGGCCCGGCCGTGGGCTCCGGGGCGCGCACGGAGGGCAGGGAGAGTCATGGTCGACAGCACGATGACGGGCACCGGCGGTTCGATTGTGCAGCGGATGATCCGGGCGGCGCGCCTCGATTCGGCGGTCTACGAGGAGCTGGAAGCGGACCGCACGGCCACGAGTCAGGCGGCCACCGCCGTCATCATCGTGGCCGTCTGCAACGGCGTCGGCGCGGCCCTGGCGGCGCAGTTCATCGCCCGCCCGGCCGGCATGCCGGGGCCGAATCCGATCCTGGCCCTGGTCGGCGGCATCGTCGGCGCCCTGGTCGGCTGGCTGGTCTGGTCCTACGTCACCTACTTCGTCGGCACCCGGTTCTTCGGCGGGACGGCCACGCCGGGCGAGCTGCTGCGGACGATCGGCTTCGCCCAGTCGCCGGGCGTGCTCAACCTGCTCAGCTTCGTGCCCGTCGTCGGGGGCATCATCGCCCTGATCACCGGTATCTGGTCGCTGGTCGCCGGCATCATCGCCGTCCGCCAGGCGCTGGACTTCGATACCGGGAAGGCGATCCTGACCGCCGTGATCGGTTGGATCTTCCTGGTGATCGTGATCGTGCTCGTCTCGGTGCTCGTCGGCGGCGCCATCGGACTGGGCATGTCCGCGGCCGGGGCCGGCTGAGACCGGGACCGGCCACACACGCCCCAGTCC
>DATLLM010000238.1:0-2207 GCA_035537855.1 Chloroflexota bacterium
CTCTACGAGCGCTACGAGCGCCTCGGTGCGTTCGATGCCGTGCTCGCGCCCGTCGCGCTCAACCGAGATGCGGAGGCCCTGGTGTCTGCCGACCGGGCATTCCGTGACGTCGAACACCTCCTGCGGTGGATCGATCCGGCCGCGCCGGCCATCGATCGGCTCTCGGGCCGCTAGCGATCCGGTGCCGTCGGGGGAGCACGCCGACGGCGGCCCCGGCGGGACGGTACGGACGGCAGTGGCGTGGCCGTGCCTGGCAACCTGGAAGGGGGAGCGGTCGAAGCCCGGCTCGTGGACGGCCCGTGTCCCACCCGTGCCGGGTGCGCAACGCCTTCTGGTGCCAGGCCCCGCTACTGTGGCGCCCGCGCCGTTGAGCGGGTAGCGGGCCTTGGAGGGCGCATCCCGTCCGACGCGCGGCGTGGTCGGGGATGCTGGTCGGAGCGGCACGGACCCGCGCAGGAGATCGGATCGGAGGATTCCGGCCTGCTCGGTGCCCCTCGCCGGGAGGAACCGGTCCTGCGCCTCCGGCGCCCGCGCCACCGGGGCCGCCTCCGCCACCGACTCGAGGCGGTCGGCGTCAGACGCGGTGGCCTACTCAGCGCATGACGACTCGGGTTGCGGTCCGGCCCCCAGACGAACTCATCCGCCGGCTCGACGCCCTCGTCCCCGCCACCCACCCTTCCCGGTCGGAGGCCGTCCGTCGCGCCGTCGAGCGGTACGTGTACCGGTTGGCCAGCGCGCACGACGCCCGCCAGTACGAGCGTCTCCCCCTCAGCGACGCCGAACACTCCCTCGCCGACGATCCCGACGCCTGGAGCACCACGCCGCCGTGGTGCGTGGCGAGGTCTGGTGGGCGACCGCTCCCGGCGGCGATCGCCCCGGCCGCGTGCTCACCCGGGACCCGATCGCGGATCGCGTCGACGCCGTTGAGGACGTCCTGCAGCCGCATCGTCCAGGGGCAATGCTACCGCACCAGGGTCGGCGGGCGCGGCCGCGCCCGCTCAGCGCCGCCGCGGGGCCGGTCCGGCCAGCCCGGAGAAGGCGGCTCGGGACAGGTCGGGCGGCGTCGCCGCCCGGGCCGCCACGGGCCCCGTCCAGGCCCGCAGCGCCGTCAGCCGGGACGGCCGGGGCGCCGGCCGCAGCCGGGGCAGGGCGGCGAGCAGGGCCCGGGCCAGCTTCTGCGGGTCGTGGCGCGTCGGGCGGGCCGCGTCCACCACGTCCGCCGCCAGCACGCTCACCCCCAGCGCGGCGAGCTCGGCCCGCTCCGCCTCGCCGACCTCCGGCCGGGTGACGTTCCAGGCCGCCGGGAGGTCCGGGTCCAGGTTGGCGTTGACCAGCACGTGCGTGAAGGGGACGCCGGTGACGCCGGGGCCCAGCCGCTCGGCCAGGTGGGCCCGGATGGCCCGGACGTGGGCGGCCACGGTGTAGCCGTCCGTCTCGCCGGGCTGGGTGGCCACGTTGCAGACGTACACCTTGGCCGCGCGCGACCAGCAGAGGGCCCGGGCCAGGTCGCCGACCAGCAGGTTGGGCAGGATGCTGGTGTACAGGCTGCCCGGCCCGATCACGATCAGGTCGGCGTCGAGCAGGGCCCGCACCACCTCCGGGTAGACCGGCGGCTGCTCCGGCTCGAGGAAGACGCGCCGGATGGGGTTGCCGCCGGTCGCGGCCGCCGTCGCCAGGTCGGGCGCGCCGTCGTCGACCGGCCGCGGGGCCGGCGGCGGCGCGCTCAGGGTCAGGGCCTGTAGGGCGCGGGTGTCCAGCGTGTCCAGCGGGTCCGGGGCCGGGGCGGCCCCGTTCGGTGTGCTCCCGGCGCCCACCGGGGCCGCCCGGTCGCCGGGCCCGTGGCCCCCGCCGGGGGCCCCGTGGCCGCCCTGCCCGGGTTGCGCCCGCTCCGGGATCAGGCTCTCCCCGGCCACGGTCGAGCGATCGGCCAGCTCGGCGCAGAGGGTGACGTCCTCCAGCGTCGAGGGCAGGATGCGGCCCCGCACGTTGAGCACCCGGGAGGACTCCTCCAGGGCCCGCTCGAAGGAGCCGGTGATCTGGGCCATGGCGGCGATGTACAGGTTGCCGAAGGCGTGCCCGGCCAGGTCGTGGCGCTGCCCGTCCGGCGCCTCGGCGAAGCGGTGCTCGAACAGGGCGGTGACCAGCGGATCGCTGTCCGCCAGGGCGGCGATGCACTGCCGGAAGTCGCCCGGCGGGAGCACGCGCAG
>DATLLM010000239.1:0-2792 GCA_035537855.1 Chloroflexota bacterium
AGGCCTCCCCGGAGCTCCGCCCGGGCCAGCGGTCGTCGGCCATTCCCGGCGGCGGTCGTCGGCGCGAGAGGAGCGTGAGCGCGACCAGCGTCAGGCCGCGGAGCGAGGAGCCGCCTCGCCCGCCGCGCCTCGGCCGTGCGCTCCACGCCGCGACGGCCTCCCACGCCCACGCCTCGTCGCCTGGCCAAGCGAAGGGCACGAGCCGGCCCCCGCGCGGCTCGCACGCAACCGCGGTCCGATCGTTGTCGGTCGACTCCGTCATGGACAGCCCCTTTCGTCGCGCTCGCACCAGATCAGCTCGCCCGCGTCCCCTGGTCGTCGAGACCCTCGAGCCACCGCTCGAAGGGGACGCGCCGGACATACCACCTACCCAGCATCCGCGTCGCCCCGGCCAGCTCGCCGGCGACGGCCCACCGGTAGAGGACCGACTCCGCGAGGCCGAACTCCCGCGCCACCACCGGGATCGTCATCAGCGGTCGCCGCCTCGGTGAGGCCCCTCCGGGGGGCCGCCCACGCCCGTGCGCTCTGTTCACCGCCACCTCCCGGTCTACACTATAACGTGTAACGTGTGCCGCGCGGGGAGAAGCGCGTCGATCGCGGGCGCCTGGGTGAGCGGCGGGGCCGCGGGCGCCCGGAGCGGGACCGCCGGCGCTACCGCTCCCGGTCGCGCGTCCCCGGCGACTCCCCTGTGGGGGGCGGGGCGCCAGGGAACGCGCGTGGAGTCGGCGGGACGCCGCGGGACACCACATGTGGGGCCCCCGGACGCCCGCCAGGAGGGGGGTCGAACTGCGCCCCACTATCAGGTAGCATCACCCGATGGACGACGACGCTGAGCTCGGAATCGTGTTCGTCCTCGGCCTGATCCTGGGGCTGGGGGCGATGTGGGTCATCTTCACCGCGCGCGGGCGGCGCACGGCGCAGCAGGTCTTCGAGGCGGCCGGAGACATCGCCGAGGACCTGGCCGAAGAGGCCGGCGAGCTGCTCGAGCAGGCGTCGGACGCCGCCGGTGACCTGCGCCGGCGGGCCGTCTAGGCCCTCCCCCGGCGGTCCCGGGTCCCACCGGACGGGCGTTCCGCGTGCGCGAGGCGCGCCGCCGTTCGCCCCGCTTCTGGGCCTTCCCCCGGCGGTTCCGGATCCCACCGGACGGGCGTTCCGCGGGCGGCGCGCGCTCCGGCGGTCGCACCGCCGCTGAGCCCTGCCCCGGAGGGCCGAGCGGCGCCTCCGGGGCAGCGGAGTTCGGCGGACGTCCGCGCCCCGGCTCAGGCCAGGAAGTCCGCCACCTCGACGATCGCGCCCGTCTCGTGCGAGCGGATGGCGGCCTCGACCACGGCGTGGGCCCGCAGGCCGTCCTCGCCGCTCCCCTCGATCGCCTCCGGCGCGTCCCCGGCGTCCAGCTGCGCCACCCAGCGGTCGAGGCGCGCCGGGAGGGTCTCGGCGAAGGAGGCCATCCCGCCGGCGTTCCGGACGTGGACGCTCTCCTTGCTGGCGTGGGGGTACCAGTTGAAATCCACGGTGGAGTTGTCGATCACCACCCGCCCCTTGTTCCCGGCCACCTCGGTGCGCTCGAAGGGGTGATTCATGGACATGTCGTAGCTGCCGGTGAGGTGGCCGACGGCGCCCGAGGCGAATCGCAGGTTGATCGAGGCGTTGCTCCAGGAGCTGCGCCCCGGCCCCTTGTGGAAGAAGGCCTGCACCCGGGCGACGTCCCCGGCCAGGTAGCGCATCACGTCCACCGAGTGGGAGTGCAGGGCGCGGAGGTGGAAGTACTCCGGCTCGTCCCGGCGGTTGGCGATCCACAGGTTCATGTTGACGAACAGGACCTCGCCCAGCTCGCCGGAGTCGATCTTCTCCCGGGCGAGGCGCGTCGCCGGGGTGAAGCGGTGGTTCAGGTCGACGGCCAGGCAGAGCCCCCGCCGGCGGGCCTCGGCGACGATCTCCCGGGACTCGGCGATGCTGTTCGAGAGGGGCTTCTCGCAGAGGACGTGCTTCCCGGCGGCCAGGGCCTGCATCGCCGGCTGGTAGTGGTGCGAGCCGTTCTCGACGCCGGCGGTGGCGACGGAGACGGCGTCCGCCGCCTCGGCGCGTAAGCACTCCTCGAGGTCGACGTACGCCGGGACGCCGAACTCGGCGCCGGCGGCGTCCGCCCGGGCCCGGTCGATGTCGCACACGGCGACGAGCTCGGCCAGGGGGTTGGCCTTGTAGGTGCGGCAGTGGTTGCGCCCGATTCCCCCGAGGCCGACGACGACGGTCTTGATGGCCACCCGAAGACTCTCCTTCGGGTGGCGATTGTACTACGAAGCCCGGGCGCGGACGGCGCGCCGGCTAGCGCTTGCGCCGCACGCGGGCGAACAGGTAGCCGGCCATGCCCGTTGCGCCGGTGCCGAAGAGCGCCAGGCTGCCCAGCTCGGGCGTCGCCGCCGGGTCGAGGTCGCTACCGGCCCCCGCCCCGGCGCCCCCCGGCAGCGGCAGTCCGCCGCCGGGACCCGGCAGGGTGACCGGCGGGGTCGGCGCCGGCCCGCCACCCGTGGACGGCACGCCCTGGCCAACGGTGCCGCCGGCGCCGCCCTGGCCGCCGGCGCCGCCCTGGCCGCCGGTGCCGCCCTGACCGCCGGTGCCACCCTGGCCGCCGGTGCCGCCCTGGCCGCCGGTGCCGCCCTCGCCGCCACCGGAGGTGGTGGTGGTCGTGGTGGTCGTGGTGGTCGTGGTGGTCGCCTTCGTGGGCGTGCTCGGGACTGAGGTCGCGGGACGCCGGCACCGCCGTCGGCATGAGCTTCATGCCGCACTCCGGGCAC
>DATLLM010000240.1:0-2490 GCA_035537855.1 Chloroflexota bacterium
GATCAGGGTCAGGCGCTGGCCCGGGCGGAGGCGCTGCACCGGGCGGGCCAGCGCCTCCCACCAGCCGGCGGCGCCGGCTGGGGCGTCCAGGGGGCGCAGGAGGAGGAGCTCCACCCGGCCGCCGCTGTCCCGGCGGGCCCAGATGCGCCCCGGGAGGACGCGGCTGTCGTTGGCCACGAGCAGGTCCCCGGGCCGCAGGTACTCGCCGAGGTCGCGGAAGTGGCGGTGCTCCAGGGCGCCGGCGGGGTGCGCCGCCGACGGCCGGTGAATCACCAGCAGGCGGGCGGCGTCGCGCGGCTCAACCGGGGTCTGGGCGATCCGCTCCGGCGGCAGGTGGTAGTCGAAGTCGGCGGTGGCGAGGTCCACGTTGCCGTGCGCCGGGCGTCGCTAGAAGAGGGGCGATTGGCGGGAGGTGAGCCCGCCGTGGGGAAGACCGAGGTGCTGCGCGGCCGCCTCGCTCGCGACGCGGCCGCGGTTGGTCTTCTCCAGGAACCCGATCTGCAGCAGGTACGGCTCGTAGACGTCCTCGATGGTGTCCGCCTCCTCGCCGACGGAGGCGGCGATCGTGCCCAGGCCGACCGGCCCGCCCTTGAAGCGGGTCAGGATCAGCTCCAGGATGCGCCGGTCCATCGCGTCGAGGCCGAGCTCGTCGATCCCCAGGGCGTTGAGCGCATCCCGGGCGACCTCGAGGGTGATAATCCCCTCGGCCATCACCTGGGCGAAGTCGCGCACCCGGCGCAGGAGGCGCAGGGCGACCCGGGGGGTGCGCCGGCTGCGCCGGGCGATCTCGGACGCCCCCAGGTCCTCCATCGTCACCTTGTAGACCCGGGCGGCCCGCTCGAGCAGGGCCTGAATCGCCGGCAGGTCGTAGAACTCCAGCCGGAAGACGAGGCCGAAGCGGTCGCGCAGGGGGCCGGTGAGCAGGGCGGCGCGGGTGGTGGCGCCGATCAAGGTGAACTGCTTGAGGGGCAGCCGCAGCACCTGGGCGCCGGTGCCCCGGCCGGAGACGACGTCCAGCATGAAGTCCTCCATCGCCGGGTAGAGCGATTCCTCGACGATGCGGTTCAGGCGGTGAATCTCGTCGACGAACAGGACGTCGCGCGGGGCCAGGCTCATCAGCAGGCTGGCCAGGGCGCCCTGGTGCTCGATCGCCGGGCCGGAGGTGGTGCGGATGCTGGCGCCCAGCTCGGTGGCGATGATTCGCGAGAGGGTGGTCTTGCCCAGACCGGGTGGGCCGTGCAGCAGGACGTGCTCGAGGGCCTCGCCCCGCGCCCGGGCGGCGGCGATGGCGATGGCCAGCTGCTCCTTGACCGGCCCCTGCCCGACGTAGTCCTGCAGCAGCCGCGGGCGCAGCGTCTCGTCGTCGTCGTCCCCGACGGAGCTGATCAGGCGCTCAGATGCCATGGCTCGTAACCGTCTTCGGCGAGCTAGGTCCGGCTGGGTCCGGCTAGACCAGACGTTCCAGGGGAGAGTGTACTCACTCCGGGCGGAGGATGAGCAAGGCCTGGCGGACGCGCTCCTCGACCGCCCCGTTGGCCCCGGCAGCGGCCGGCAGCCGGGCGACGGCGGCCTGGGCCTCGGCGGCGGAGAAGCCCATCGCCGTCAGCCAGGCCAGCACCTCGCCGTCTCCGCCGCCGGTGGTCCCGGCGGCGAGCACCGGACCGATCTTGTCCTTGAGGTCGAGGACGATCTGGGCCGCCAGGCGCCGGCCGATACCCGGGATGCGCAGCAGGGCGGCCGTGTTCTCGCCGGCGATGTCCGCCCGCAGGGTGTCCACCGCCGAGCCGGAGAGGAGCGCCAGGGCCTTGGCCGGGCCGAGGCCGCGGACGCCGAGCAGCTGCTCGAAGAGCTGCAGCTCGGCGGCGGTGCCGAATCCGTAGAGGGTGAGGGCGCTCTCCTGGACGTGCAGGAAGGTGAACAGCCTGACGCTCTTGCCCACCTCCGGAAGGTGGGCGGCGGTCGAGGCGGGGATCAGGGCGCGCAGGCCGACCCCGCCGACGTCGACGACGGCGAATCCCTGCCCGGCGGCTTCGAGGGCCCCGCGAACGGTGACGATCATGGTGCGCTACCCACTGGAACGCATTCCCTCCCGCCGGTGGCGCGCGTCCGGGCCGGCCGGGCGCCGCTCCCGGCCACCGGGCGCCGCCCGGCGTCTCCCCCGGCGCGCCGCTCAAGCCGGGGGCTGGGGACGACGTCCCCAGGAAGCACCGCGCTGCTCTCCCCCACCTGTGTCGGGCCCGCCTAGAACGCCTCTCAAGAGAGGGGGCTGGGGACGACGTCCCCAGGAAGCAACCTGCTGCCCTCCCCCAACCAGGTTAGGCGCGCTTAGCGCAGGCCGGCGGCGCGCAAGTGGCTCAAGCGCAGGTGGCAGATGGCGACCGCCAGGGCGTCGGCGGCGTCGTCCGGCTGGGGCGCAGCCGGCAGATCGAGGACGGTCTGGATCATCCGCTGCACCTGCGCCTTCTGGGCCCGGCCGAAGCCGGCGACGGC
>DATLLM010000241.1:0-4096 GCA_035537855.1 Chloroflexota bacterium
GTCTCGGAGTCGCTCCTGCCCGCCGTCCTCGCCCATCCCCGCCTCGACGTGCTGGGGGAGCCGGCGCCGCTGGCGCTGGACGCCGAAGGCAACCTGGCGCCGGCCGCCGTCAGCGCGCATCGGGCCGGGTAGCCGGGGCCGGCGGGGCGGCCGGCGGCGCCTGCGGGCCGTCCGGGAGGGCCCCGGGCGGCTCGTCGGCCGCGAGCGGCGTCTCGATCGGGCCGGTGATCAGGCGCGCGCCGCGGGAGAACGTGAAGTAGCTCCAGGCCCAGCGGATGAGCACCAGCAGGCGGTTGTCGAACCCGATGAGCCAGGTGATGTGCACCAGCAGCCAGAGGGCCCAGGCGAGGTGGCCGGAGACGTGCAGCCGGCCCAGATCGGCGACCGCCGCCTTGCGCCCGATGGTGGCCAGATTGCCCAGTTCGCGGTAGCGGAACCGGCGCCGGGGCCGGCCCTGCACCGTGCGCCAGACGTTCTCGGCGGCCGCCCGCCCCCCCTGGATCGCCACCTGGGCGACCCCCGGAAGGGGCGTGCCCCCCTGGTGGGTGAAGAGGGCGACGTCGCCGACGACGTAGACCTCGGGGTGGCCCGGCAGGGTCAGATCGGGCTCGACCGCCACCCGCCCGGTGCGGTCGAGGGGCACGCCGAGGCTGCGCACCAGGGGTGAGGCCTGCACCCCCGCGGCCCACAGGGTGGTGCGCGCGCGCACCGTCTCGCCCGCGGCGCCGATCCTCACCTCCTCGGCGCTGATCCCGGTCACCAGGGCGCCCGTCCGGACCTCAACGCCCAGGTCGCGCAGCTGATCGACGGCCCGGCGGGAGAGGTCCTCGGGGAAGGTGGGCAGCACCCGCGGCCCGCCCTCCAGCAAGAGGATGCGCGACTGCGCCGGGTCGATGCGCCGGAAGTCCCGGGAGAGGGTGCGCCGGGCGATCTCGGCGATGGCCCCGGCGAGCTCGACGCCGGTGGGCCCGGCGCCGACCACCACGAACGTCAGCAGCGCCTCCCGGGTGGCCTCGTCCGGCTCCCGCTCGGCCCGCTCGTAGGCCAGCAGGATGCGCCGGCGCACCTCGAGGGCGTCGTCGATCCGCTTCAGTCCGGGAGCCAGCGGCGCCCACTCGTCGTGGCCGAAGTAGGAGTGCGACGCGCCGGGGGCCAGGATCAGGTAGTCGTACGGCAGGGCCTCCCTCCCGAGCAGGACCCGCCGGCCGGCCAGGTCGATCGCGCTGACGTCGCCCAGGACGACGGACACGTTCGGGTAGCGCCGCAGGATGGAGCGGATCGGCTGGGCGATCTCGCCGGGGGAGAGCCCGGCCGAGGCCACCTGGTAGAGCAGCGGCTGGAAGAGGTGGTAGTTGTGCCGGTCGACCACGGTCACGTGGACGGGGTGGCGGGCCAGGGCGCGCGCGGCGTAGAGCCCGCCGAAGCCACCCCCGACGATCACGACTCGTGTCGAGAGCGCCGTCTGCATCACCATTGACACCTCCTGTAGGGAGGGTAGCGCCTGGCGCCATCTGGTAGCGTTGAGTCGAGTCGAGCTTGTGAGCATTGTCACAAACTCCGGGGCGGTGCGCGACGCGGCGCACGAGCCCCGCGCACCCGAAGACGGGTCGCCCGGCCGGGACGGCGGCGGCGCGCCGCCCCGCGCGCCCCTGCCGGGCGGTAACGAGCCCCTGGCGGGGCCGTTCCGCTGGTGGGGCCGCGCCGTCTACCGCTGGCGCTGGCCGGTGGTCGGCCTGTGGCTGCTGCTGCTCCTGGCGACGCTCCCGGTGCTGCCCCGTGTCCCCGGGCGGCTGAGCGTCGGCGTCGTCGGCGACCCGCAGGCCGCGTCGAGCCCGCTGCCTTCGGCCCGGGCGGAGGCGAAGCTCAGCCGCGACCTCGGGCTGCCGGTGAACACGCTCGCCGTGTTCTACGCCTCCCCCGACCGGCCGTACGCCGACCCGGAGGTGCGCGCCGCCGTCAACGCCTCGTTGCAGCGCCTGCAATCCAGGTCGGAGGTGGTCAGCGTCATCCCCCCGGACCTCAACAGCCGGCAGATCGGGCGCTCGGGGCGCACCGCCTTCGCCGTCGTCGGTCTGGCCGGGCGTCCGGAAGCGACACTCGGTCTGCTGCCCGAGCTGGAGCGCCTGGCGGCCGTGCCCCCGCTGGCCGACGGGACGGCGGTGCAGACCACCGTCGCCGGCGGGGCCACCTTCTTCCGGGACCTGCAGCAGGCGACGGAGAACGACCTGCGCCGGGCCGAGCTGGTCACCCTGCCCGTGGCGGCCGTGGTGCTGGCCCTGGTCTTCGGCTCGCTCGTCGCCGCCGGGGTCCCGGTGGCCGCCGGGGCGGCGACCATCGTCCTCGGCCTGGGCACGATGTACCTGCTCACCTTCCGGCTCGAGCTGAGCATCTTCGGTCTCAACCTGGCGAGCATGCTCGCCCTCGGGCTGGGCACCGACTACGCCCTCTTCATGGTGAGCCGCTTCCGCGAGGAGCTCCGGCGGGAGGGGACCGGCACGGCGCAGGCCCTGGAGACCGCGCTCGCCACCGCCGGGCGGGCCGTCTTCTTCTCAGCCGGGACGGTGCTGATCGGCCTGACCGGGCTGGTGGCCTTCCAGTTCCAGCTGCTGCGCTCCCTCGGCGTCGCCGGGATGGTCGCCGTCGGCGCCGCCGTCTTCGCCGCCCTCACCCTGCTGCCGGCGATCCTGGCCCTCCTCGGGCCGCGGATCAACGCCCTGCGCCTGCCGTCCCTGCCGCCCCGCCGGCGCGGCCGGCGCCCGGCGGCCGCCGGCGCCGCCGGGCACGACGGCTTCTGGGGCCGGCTGGCCTGGTTCGTGCTGCGCCACCCCTGGCGCGTGCTGATCCCCACCCTGCTGCTGCTGCTCGCGCTGGGGGCGCCCTTCGCCACCGCCCGGCTCAGCTCGGCGGACGCCCGCATCCTGCCCCCGGAGAGCGGCTCGCGCCGGGCCATCGCCGCCCTCGCGGCCGACTTCACCGCCGGCGAGGCGGCGCCCCTCCTGCTGGTGGTCACCGCGCCGGGGCGGGTGACGGCGCCGGAGCAGCTCGGCGTGCTCTACGACTTCACCCGCTCGATCGCGGGCGACCCGCGGATCGCCCGGGTCGAGAGCATCGTCGACCTCGACCCCCGGCTGACCCGCGAGCAGTACGCCCTGCTCTACGCCAACCCGGACCTGAGTCCCGATCTCTGGGCCAGGGGCGCGGCCCAGGCCCTCGCCCGCGGACCGGTGACGCTGGTCAGCGTCGTTCCGGCCTACGATCCGCAGTCGGCCGAGACCAAGTCCCTGGTCTCGGCGCTGCGGGCGACCGCGCCGGGCCCGGGCTGGCAGGTTGAGGTCACCGGAGCGACGGCCGGAGCGCTCGATCTGACCGCGCACCTCTACAAGGACTTCCCCAAAGTCGCCGGGATCGTCGTCCTGGTCACCTACCTGCTGCTGATGCTGACCTTCCACTCGGTGGTGCTGCCGCTCAAGGCGGTGCTGATGAACGCCCTCTCCTTGCTCGCCTCCTTCGGCGCCCTGGCTGCCGTCTTCCAGGACGGCCTCCTCGCCGGCCTGCCCGGCCCGTTCGCCTTCGCCCCCCTGGGGTACGTCGAATCCACCCTGCCCATCCTGCTCTTCTGCATCCTCTTCGGGCTGTCCATGGACTACGAGGTCTTCCTGCTCACCCGCATCCGCGAGGCCTACCTGGCCACGGGCGACAACGCCGCCAGCGTCGCCGCCGGGCTGGAGGCCAGCGGGCGGGTGATCACCGGCGCGGCGGCGATCGTCGTCGCCGTCGCCGGCTCCTTCGCCATCGCCGCCGGCGTCGTCCAGATCAAGGCCCTGGCCCTGGGGATCGCCATCGCCGTGCTCGTGGACGCCACCGTCGTGCGGGCCCTGGTGGTGCCGGCGACGATGCGCCTGCTGGGACGCTGGAACTGGTGGTTCCCCAGCCTGCCCGCCCGGTGGCGGAAGTGAAGCGGCGCCGGCTCCTGGCGCTGGCCGGGTCGCTCGGCCCGCTCGCCCTCGCCGCCTGCGCGCCGGAGGGCGGCGACCCCCGCCTGACCAGCGTCGCCCCCATTCCGGTGCGTCCGGCGCCCAGCCCCACGCCGCTGGCC
>DATLLM010000242.1:0-3327 GCA_035537855.1 Chloroflexota bacterium
GGATCGCCGTGGGGCGCATCTCCGGGATCTTCGGGGCGGGCGGCGAGGTGCGGGTGCGGCCCCTGGGACGCTTCCCCCAGCGCTTCCGCGAGCTGCGCCGAATCTACCTGGGTGAGGCCCGCCAGCCGGCCCAGGTGCTCCACCGGCGCATCTACCGCAGCGGCAACCAGGACGGCGTGGTCATGCGCCTCGACGTCGTGAGCAGCCGCGAGGCGGCCCGCGAGCGCATCGGCGAGTACGTCTACGTCCCGGAGGGTGAGGCGATCCCCCTCCCCGAGGGGGAGTACTTCGTCCACCAGATCGTCGGCCTGAGCGTGCGCACCGTCTCCGGCGCGCCCCTGGGCACCGTGCGCGAGGTGCTCCAGACCGGCAGCAACGACGTCTACCTCGTCAAGGGCCCGCACGGCGAGGTGCTGCTCCCGGCCACCAGAGAGGTGCTCAAGGAGATCGACCTGGAGGCGGGGACGATAACGGTGCAGCTCCTGCCCGGTCTGGTGGAGGGGCTGGAGTGAGCCGCCCGCAACGCCGCCGGGGGAGCGCGCCGGGGTGCGGATCGACGTCCTGACCCTCTTCCCGGGGATGTTCGCCGGGCCGTTCGACGAGAGCATCGTCGCCCGCGCCCGGGCCGCCGGGATCGTGGACGTCCGCATCCACGACCTCAGGGCGTGGACGGCGGACCGCCACCGCACGGTGGACGACTACCCTTACGGCGGCGGCGCCGGCATGGTGCTGAAGCCGGAGCCGCTCTTCGCCGCCATCGAGAGCCTGCGCGCCGGGACGGCGGGCGCGGCGGGCGCGCCGCCCGCTGACGCGACCGAAAGCGCCGCCGGGGGCGCGGGCGCCGCCGAGGGCGAGGGCGAGGGCGATGCCGAGGGCGCGCACGTGGTGCTGCTGACGCCCCAGGGGGAGGTCTTCCGCCAGGCGGTCGCCGCCGACCTCGCCTCCCGCCGCCACCTGGTGCTGGTCTGCGGGCACTACGAAGGGGTCGACGAGCGCGTGCGGGAGCACGCCGTCGACCGCGAGGTCTCCGTCGGGGACTACGTGCTCAGCGGCGGCGAGCTGCCGGCGATGGTCGTCGTGGACGCCGTCGTGCGCCTGCTCCCCGGCGCCCTCGGCTCCCCCGATTCGGCCGGCGACGAGTCCCACAGCGCCGGCCTGCTGGAGTACCCCCAGTACACCCGCCCGGCCGCGTTCCGCGGCTGGCGCGTCCCGGACGTGCTGCTCTCCGGCCACCACGCCGCCATCGACCGCTGGCGGCGCGAGCAGGCGGTCGCCCGCACCCGGGCCCGGCGGCCCGATCTGCTGGCGGGAGCGGCTGCTATACTTGCCGCTGATTCGGACGCGGTCAAAGAGAACGATTGAGACGAGAGCGCGATGGCCAACATCATCGACGAACTGAACCGTGAGGGCCTGAAGACCGGCCGTCCGGAATTTGGCGTGGGGGACACCGTCCGCGTCCACGTGAAGGTCACCGAGGGGAATCGGGAGCGCATCCAGGCCTTCGAGGGCGTCTGCATGCGCCAGCGCGGGGGCAGCGGTGGCGCCGGCCACCACAACTTCACCGTGCGCAAGATCTCGCACGGCATCGGCCTCGAGCGCACCTTCCTGCTGCACTCCCCCCAGATCGACCGCATCGAGGTGCTGCGCCGGGGCAAGGTGCGCCGGGCGCAGCTCTACTACCTGCGCGGTCTGGTCGGCAAGGCGGCCCGGATCAAGGAGCGCCGCTTCCGGTAATCCGCCGGTGACCACCCGCCCGTCGGGTCGCTCGCCGGCCGGCGCGTCCGGTCGGGCCATCTTCCGCCTGCACACCGAGGCCACGCTGCGCCGCGCCGGCCTGAAGCACATCGCCGGCGTCGACGAAGTCGGCCGGGGGTGCTGGGCCGGCCCGGTGTACGCCGCCGCCGTCGTCCTCCCCGCATCCTGCTACCGCAACCGGCGGCTGCTCGCTGAGGTGATCGACTCCAAGCTCCTCTCCGCCGCCCGGCGGGAGCGCCTGGCGGCGGACATCCTGCGCCTCGCCGCCGGGGTCGCGAACAGGGGCCCGCCGGAGAGGCAATCGACGGCGGCGCGCATGACCAGGCGGGTGGCGCCGGCAGCGGCGTCGTCCGCCTCGCCGGCGGCCCGATGATCCCGGACTACGTCCTGACCGACGCCGTCTCCCTCCCCGACCTGCCCTGCCCCCACCAGGCGGTCGTCCGCGGCGACCGCTCCTGCCTCGCCGTCGCCGCCGCCTCGATCGTCGCCAAGGTCATCCGGGACGCCGAGATGGCCCGGCGCCACGACCTCTTCCCCCACCTGGCGCTCGCCCGGAACAAGGGCTACGGCACGGCCGCCCACGCCCGCGCGCTCCGGGCCACCGGGCTGACCCCCCTCCACCGGCGCAGCTTCGCCCCGATGAAGTACTACCTCGGCTTGCGCGACCACGTCTCAGGGGCCCTCCCGAAACCGCCAGATGAGCCCCTCGCGTCGGACCCTCGGTGAGCTCGGCGAGCGCCTCGCCGTGAGCCACCTGCTGGGCCGCGGCTGGCGCATCCTGGGCCGCAACGTCCGCTCCCGCTACGGCGAGATCGACGTCGTCGCCCGCGACGCGGCCGGCGTGCTCGTCTTCGTCGAGGTGCGCGCCCGCTCGAGTCGCGCCTTCGGCACGCCCGAGGAGTCGCTCACCCCGGCCAAGCGCGCCCGCATGGCCGACTGCGCGCTCGACTACCTGTCCCGCGCGCCACAGCCCGATCAGGAGTGGCGCATCGATCTGGTCGCCATCGAGCTGGTCGACGGGCGTGTGGCACGCTTGGAGCACCATGAGCACGTCCTCCAGTGAGCCCCCGCCCTTGCGGCGGGACCGCCCCCGCCGGGTGAGCCGCACGCGGCAGACCTTCCTCGCCGCCATCAACGCCCAGATCACCTCGACCCGCGTGCTGGCGGTGGTCGTCCTCGCCGTCTGCCTCGCCGGCGGCGTCTACTGGCTGGTCGGCACCACCGGCTCGCCGGTGATCGGAATCTCCTTCATCGCCCTCGCCCTCGTGCTCTGCCTGACCATCTACAGCTTCATCCGGGTGATGTACATGTTCACCGGCAAGCGCTGAGAGGGAAGGGGGAAGGCGATTCATCCGAGGAGGACGAGTCTGCGCGGGGGCGGCCCGGGGGAAGTGCTTCATCCGAGGAGGACGGTTTTGCGCGGGGGCGGCCCCCAACGGGCCGCCCCGTCCACAGCTGAGAAGGGGAGCGCCGGACGACTGCCCGCTGCCAAACGGCTCCGTCCGTACCTCACCCTCGTCCGGGCCGTCGACGGCCCCGAGCGAAGCCCTACGGCCGCACTCCGCCCACCGG